>NZ_JBHXTO010000097.1:0-36903 GCF_042677425.1 Streptomyces sp. NPDC127119
GCCTCCACCCCACTCCTCATAGGTCCTGTCATAGGTCCTGCCCGCGCGTCCCGGCCTCGCCTCACACGGCCGCCGGCTCCTCCGCGGTGCGCACATAGCGGAACGTGTGGGTGATGGCGTCGAAGAGGTCGTACACGTCCGTCCTGAGGGGCAGGTTGGGGCTGCTGCAGGACACCAGGAGGTAGTTCCTCGGCGCGGTGGGCACCGGGATCACCGTGTGCATGGTGAGGACCTTCATTCTGACGTCGGCGGTCAGTGACACCTCCTCCACGGCTGTCACCCGTGCCGCCGTCCCCACCTCGGGGATCTCGACCGAGGTGACCACTCGGTTCGACAGCGCCTTTCCCTTGGCGGCCTGTCCGCCCAACTGGGCGGACAGGGTGGCCAGGTTCAGCTCCCGGCCCTCGGGGGCGCTCACGGCGAAGACCATGACGTTGGCCATGAACACGCCCTCGTCGAAGAGGGTGACCGTGCCGGCTCCGTAGAGCGCGCCGTGTCTGCGTGCGGCGCGCACCAGTTCGCGGCCCTGGCGGAACATGTCGTTGACGGCCGCCTTCTGCCGGGGGTCGTCCGTGCGGGCCAGCGCGGCGGCGCGCAGCTCGGCCAGCGACTCCCCGCTGAGGTCCGCGTCCGGCCAGGACCCGGGCACCTGGAGGACGAAGCGGTCGGGGGCGTTCATCGGGGCGCTCCAAGGTTGGCGGCGGCGTCGTTGTCCGTCCGGGTGAACTGGTCGTTGATGTTCTCGGCGGCGTCCCTGATGCCCTTCGCCTCCCGCCGGACCTGGGTGCGGCCGTCGCTCCACCGGTCCTCGAAGTTGCGCGCCGCGTCGACGAGCGGGTAGCCCAGCGCGCGCTCGAAGTCGATGCCGGCGTTGCCGATGTCGATGTTGTCCATGACGATCCCGAGGGACCGACGGACCTCGTCGAGTTCCGTGCCGGGGATGAAAATGTCAGCCATCACAGTCCTGCCGCTGATCGGGTCGCGTGCTCTGCCTCGCCGGGAACACGATGCGGAGACCCGGAACGTTCGGCGCGGATGTGGTGAACCTTTCGGTCGTCCGTCTCGTGATGGCGATGTGATTCTCAACAGCACCTCGACACACGGTCCGTTCACCAGGGCCGCACTCACCGCTCTCGTCCTGTGCGGACTGTCGCTGGCCACCGGCTGCGGCAAGACCGTCTCGGTGGGCGGTTCCTCGGACACTCCCGCAGCCGCCCCGTCCCGTCAGGAGTCCTCGGCACCGCCGGCCGGGCAGCAGTCCTCGAATCCCCCGGCCGGTCAGCAGTCCTCCGTTCCCCCGGCCGCCGGCAACACCGGTCTGCAGGTCGTGGACAGCACCGCCGCGGACAACGGTCTCAAGGGGACCGGCGGCACGGTCACCGGCAAGGTGGTCCAGGAGGCGCCGCCGAAGTGGGTGCAGCTGGCCGCGGTGCGGTCGCCCGCGCTCGGCACCCATCTGATCAACATCAACCAGGCGACCCTGTACCGGTTCGACAAGGACACCGCCGAACCGTCCAAGTCGACGTGCGCGGGCGAGTGCGCCACCACCTGGCCGCCCGTGACGATCGAGGAGGGCGGCAGCGTCTACCTGGCCGGGGTGGAGGAGAAGCAGGTGGGCGCGATCCGCCGGGACGACGGATCGGTGCAGCTGACGGTCGGCGGCTGGCCCGTCTACCGCTTCTCGGGTGACAGCAAGGCGGGGGACGCGAACGGTCAGGGCGTCGGAGGGACCTGGTTCGCGGTCGGTCCGACAGGGCAGAAATCCGTGTCGCCGTAAACGGAGATTCTGCGGAATTCGTTTTCTGCGCTCATTCTCTGGAGGTGCCCAGACGGTGGATTCACATCCCCATGATCTGTTCGGTCGCGAAAAAGAGACCGACTGTCTCCACGAAAAGATCGGGGCACTCCGGAACGGCGGCGGAGCGGTTCTCCTGCGCGGCGAACCCGGAATCGGCAAGACCGCCCTGCTGGAAACGGCCGCTTCGCACGCCTCGGAGAACGGTGTACGTGTTCTCCGGGCGGTCGGCGTGGAATCGGAGGCGCTTCTTCCTTTTGCCGGCCTGCATCAACTGGTCTATCCGGTGCGCTCTTTCGCCGCGCAGTCGCCGGCAGCGCGGCGCGACGTCCTGGAGGGTGCGCTCGGAGTGCGGGGCTCCACCGCCCCCGACCCTTTCCCGGTGGCCCTCTCCGCCCTCGATCTGCTGGCCCGTGCCGCCGCGCACTCCCCCGTGATGCTGGTGATCGACGACGTCCACCGGCTCGACCGCGCCAGCGCGGAGGTCTTCGCCCTCCTCGCCCGGCGGCTGGAGTCCGAGGCCGTCCTGCTCCTGGCGGCGCTGCGCGACGGCTGTCCCTCACCGCTGGCCTCGACCGGCGTACGCGAACTGGCGGTGGGTCCGCTCTCCGCCGAGGCCTCCGCCGCCCTGGTCGACGTACGGGCCCCGGAGCTGCCCTCCTCGACCCGCGCGGTTCTGCTGCGGGAAGCGGCGGGCCACCCCCTCGCGCTGACGGAGCTGGCGGGCACCGTGGCGGGCCCGGGGTCCTCCGGCCCGGCCACCGGCCCGGCCACCGGCCCCTGGACCCCGCTGTCCCGGCGTCTCCTGGACGCCTTCACCGGCCGTCTGCACACCCTGCCCCCGTCGACCCGCCGGCTGTTGCTGGTGGCCGCGTGCGACGACCGTGCCTCTCTCCCGGAGATCCTGCAAGCGGCCTCGCTCCAGGGTGCGGTGCGGGTCGAGGCGGCCGACCTGGCACCGGCGAGGGCCGCGGGCGTCCTGGAGGCCGACGCCGACACCGTCCGTTTTCGTCATCCGCTGACGCCGTCGGCGATCCGCCAGAGCACGCCCGCGGACCGGCGCCGGGCGGCGCATGCCGCGCTGGCCCGCTGCGTCCCGGCGGGCTCCGACCGGCAGACCTGGCACGAGGCCGCGGCGGCCACCCGGCCCGACGAGAGCTTGGCCGTACGGCTCGACGAGGCCGCCCACCGGGCCCGGCGCCGCGGTGACGCCGACGAGTCGGTCAAGGCCCTGGAGCAGGCGGCCAGACTGAGCGGCGACACCGCACGACGGGGCGAACGGCTCCTCAGGGCCGCCGCCCAGGCCGTCGACGCCGGTCGGCACCATCTCGTCACCCGGCTGCTGGAGGCGGCGGAGCCCTGGGCCACGGCGCCCGGACAGCGTGCCCGTCTGCAGTGGATCAAGGGCAGCCCGGAGGACGGGATGCGGGACGCCTCCGAAGGGGCCGCCGCTCTGACACGGCTGGCCCGGACCGTTCTCGCGGAGGGCCAGGTCGATCTCGCCGTGAGCATCCTGGGGAGTGCCGCCCAGCGCTGCTTCTGGTCCGAACCGGGGCCGGTCGCACGGCACGGCATCGTCGCGCTCGCCGACGAACTGCCCTTGTCCGACAGCGATCCGTCGCTGCTCGCGATCATCGCCCACGCGCAGCCCATCGACTGCGGCCGACGGGTGGTGAGCGGTCTGAGGCGTGCCGCGGCACTGACCGCGGGCGATCCCCGGGCGGAACGTCTCCTCGGCGGCGCGGCCCTCCTGGTCGGTGAGTTCGAGCTGGCGCAGCGCCTGTCCAGGACGTCGGCTCCGGGTCTGCGGGCGGAAGGACGTCTGGGGCTCGCCGCCAGGGCGTGGGGGGTGCAGGCGTGGAGCGGAGCCCAGTTGGCGCAGCTCACGTCGACCGCCGCGGTCGCCGAGGAAGCGACCCGGCTGGCCCGGGACACCGGGCAGACCTATCTCCACGCACTGGGTCTCGCGACCGAGGCCCGTACCGCGGCCTTGCGGGGCCGGTCCGCACGCGCCCTCGAACTCGCCGGAGAGGCGGAGCACATCGCCCTGCCGGTCGCGGCGCGGCCCGTCCTCGCGACCGTGCAACTGGCGCGCGGGCTGGCCGCGATGGGGGCGGGGCGTTTCCACGAGGCCTACGGGCATCTCCGGCGGATGCACGACCCGAAGGATCCCGCCCACCAGACCGCCCTGCGCTGCTACGCGCTGATCGAGCTGACCGACGCCGCCGTGCACTGCGGGGAGCGGGACTCGGCGCGTTCAGTGATCGCGGGACTGGCGCGGGCCGCGTCCCTTACGCCGTCCCCGGGGATGCACAGCGGCCTGGCCTACGCCCGCGCGGCACTGGCGGAGGACACGGACGCCGAGGGTCTCTTCCGCGCGGCGCTGGACGACGCCTCCTGCACCTCGCCCTTCGACCGCGCGCGCCTGCGACTGGCCTACGGGCAGTGGCTGCGGCGTCAGCGGCGGGCCATGGACTCCCGCGGGCAACTGCGCGCCGCCGAGGACGCGTTCGACGCGCTGGGAACCGTTCCGTGGGCGAACCGGGCCCGCCAGGAACTCCTGGCCTCCGGGGAATTCAGCAGACGCCGCGAACCGGCCGCGCGTGACCGGCTGACGCGGCAGGAGTCGCAGGTCGCGCGGATGGCGGCCGAGGGACTCACGAATCGGGAGATCGGGGAGCGGCTCTATCTCTCCCCCCGCACCGTGAGCACTCATCTGCACCGCGTTTTTCCGAAACTGGGTATCTC
This sequence comes from Streptomyces sp. NPDC127119, assembly GCF_042677425.1. Classification (NCBI taxonomy): domain Bacteria; kingdom Bacillati; phylum Actinomycetota; class Actinomycetes; order Kitasatosporales; family Streptomycetaceae; genus Streptomyces; species Streptomyces sp. NPDC127119. The sequence continues at coordinate 4,544 of NZ_JBHXTO010000097.1, forward strand.
GTCACGGGCCGCTCTGGCTTCGGTATTTCCCGAGCGGAGAGCGGAATACCACGACGCTTCGAGGTGAGGGTCACATTCGAGGTGAGGGTCAAAGGTGAGCGTCATCTGACGTACGCGACGGACACCCGCTCGGCCTTAGCGTATTTCCCATGGGACAGATGAGCTTCGGAGTACTGGGAGCGTTGCAGGTACGGCGGGACGGCGTGGCCCTGGCCGCGGGGCCACCGCGGCAGCGTTCCCTGCTGGCGCTGCTGCTCGCGCGCGCGGGTGAGGCGACCGCCCTGCACGAGGTGGTGGACGTGCTGTGGAGCGAATCGCCGCCGCCGAGCGCCGTCAATCTGATCCGGCGGTACGTCGGTGAACTGCGCAGGGTCCTCGAACCGGAACTGCCGTCCCTGGCGGCCGGGCAGTGGCTGCTGGGCCAGGCCGGGACCTACCGGCTGGCCCTGCCGGACGGCCGCCTGGACCTGGTGACGTTCCGGCGGCTGAGGACCCGGGCGCGCGAGCACTGCCGTGAGGGGGATCACCGGCAGGGCGTCGAGAGTTACGTCCACGGGCTGCGGTTGTGGCGCGGGCCCGCGGCGGCGGACATACCGGCCGAGGTACGGGGCCATCCCGTCTTCGGCGCGCTCGACCGGGAACGGCTGGCGACCGCCAAGGACGCGGCCGACGCGGCACTGCGGGGCGGCTGCGGCGCCCTGCTGGTGGACGAGCTGTACCGGGTCGCCGACCACCACCCGCTGGATGAATCGTTGCAGGCCAAGCTGATGACGGCCTTGACGGCCACCGGGAACCGGGCGGAGGCGGTCGCCGTGTACAACGACGTCTCGACCCGGCTGCGCGACGACCTGGGCATCGGTCCAGGCCCTCAGTTGCGCTCCGCGCTCCTGGACGCCGTCGCACCGTCCACCGGACCCGGCGCCCCGGTTCCCCTGACGTGGGAGCGCGTCCAGGACGGACGGCGGACGCTGGAGCGCCCGTCGGTCACGACGTAGACTGAGCGAAAAAGATCATCAGTTCGAGAATCGAGCAGAGTGGCACTCATCGGACGGGGTCCCGAGCTCGCCACCGTCACGGCTGTCGTCGACCGTGCACGCGCGGGCAGTGGTGGGGCGCTCCTGATCTCGGGGGAACCCGGGATCGGCAAGACCGCACTGCTGGAGCACCTGCTCACCGGGCTCGCCCCCGCGGACGTCCGCGTGCTGACGACCGTCGCCACCGAGCGGGACGCCCACCTGCCGTTCGCCGGTCTGAGCCGTCTGCTGGCCTCCGTACGCTCCCACGGCGCCGCGCTGCCGCCCGCTCAACGGGCGGCCCTCGCCGGGGCCTTCGACTCCGGCGCCTTCGACGAAACCGGGGCCGTCGACGCCGAGGACAACGACAAGCACAAGGACAAGCACGACGACGCGGACACCGCCGATCCGTTCCCGGTGGCCCTGGCGACCCTCGGCCTGCTGGCGGAGGCCGCCACTCGACTCCCCCTCCTGCTCGTCGTGGAGGACCTGCACCTGCTGGACGCGGCGAGCGCCACCGCGCTGGCCTTCGTGGCGCGCAGGCTCGCCTCGGAACCGGTCGCGCTGCTCGCCGCGCTCCGAGAAGGCCTCGACTCGCCGCTGAACAACGCCGGTCTGCCCACCCTGGCACTGAAGCCGCTCGACGCGGCCCACGCCGCCGATGTCGTCGACGGCCAGGCCCCGGGCCTTTCTCCCAGCTTGCGGGAACGGGTGCTGGCGGAGGCGGGAGGCAATCCGCTCGCCCTGACGGAGCTGACGCGCGCCGCCCGGCAGGGCCACGCGGCGACCGCGGTGACCACGGCGTGGCTGCCGCTGTCCACCCGGCTGGAGAAAGCTTTCCGCAGCAGAGTCGCGGCGCTGCCCTCGCGAACGAGGACCCTCCTGGTGATCGCCGCCGTCGACGACGGCAGCCCGCTCACGGAGATCCTCGACGTCGCACGGCTGGTCGACGGGGAACCGGCCGGCGTCGAGGACCTGGCACCCGCCGTCGACGCCCACCTCATCACCCTGTCCGGCGACGCACTGCGCTTCCGCCACCCGCTCATGCGCGCCGCCGTCCTCTCCGGGACGAGCACGCGCCGGCACCACGCGGTGCGAGCGGCGCTGGCGAAGGTACTGGACCATCGGACCGAACGCCGGATCCGGCAGCCGGTGACCGCGCAGCCGTCACCGGCCGACGTCGTCGCCGCCGCGCTGGAGGAGGCGAACCGCCGGATCGAACGGCCCGGCGGTGTCATGTCGGCCGTCAGCGCGCTGGAACACGCCGCACGGCTGGCGGGCCGGCCGGAACACCGGACCGAACTGCTGCTGCACGCCGCCGACATCGCCGTGGAGTCGGGGCGGCACGACGAGGTGGTCCGCCTGCTGAACCGGGCGGCCTCGGACCCGCTGACCGCACAACAGCAGGCCCGGGTCACCTGGACGTCCGCCCGTTTCCAGGAGAACGTGCACGCCGACGCCGATGCCTACGCCCTAGCGGCCCTGGCCGAGGAGGTGGCCTCCGGCGGCGACACCGGACTCGCGCTGCGGATCCTGTGGACGGCGGCCCGGCGCAACTTCTGGCTGGAGAGCGGCGAGGACGCCGCCCGGTACGTGGCCGACCTCGCCCTGCGCCTGCCCTTCGACAACGAGCCGCAGGTCCTCGCCATCCTGGCCTACACCGCGCCGATGACACAGGGAGCCCACGTCATCGCACGGCTGAGGCACTGGGCGGCCCATCCCAGCGGCGACGCCACCGCCGACCGGTTCCTCGGTACGGCGGCGGTCCTGGTCGGCGCGTTCGACCTGGCCGCGGGCTTCTCCGCCGCCTCCCTGTCCGGACTGCGGGCCCAGGGAAGGCTGTTCCAGCTGGTCGGCGCACTCGCGGCCCGGGGGTGGAGCGCCGCTCTGCTGTGCGACCTGGCCGTGGCCGTCCCGTCGGCCGCGGAGGCCGACCGGCTGAGCCAGGAGACCGGCCAGACCCTGCTGCAGGGGACGGCACGCTGCACGAAAGCCCTGATCGCGGCGCTGCAAGGCGAGTTGGAAGACGCCGAGCGACTGGCGCAGGAGTCGATCGACCTCGGCAGCAGCCTGCGCGCCCGGCCCGTTCTCGCCACCGCCCGTATGGCTCTCGCCCAAGTGGCGGCGGCCCGCGGGGCGTTCGACGAGGCACTGCAGCACCTGCGGCAACTCCAGGATCCGGCCGCCGCCGCCTACCACCCCACCCTGCGGTACTACGCGTTGATCGATCTCGTCGACGTCGCGCAGCGGGCCCACCGCACGGAGGAGGTCCGGGACCTCGTCCGCCGGATGGAGGTCATCGCCCGCAAGACCCCTTCGACGGCCCTGCACGTGGGGGTGCGCTTCGCACGGGCCGTACTGGCTCACGAGGACGAGGACGCCGAGCGCCATTTCCTGGAGGCACTGGCCGCCGATCTGACGCGCTGGCCCTTCGCCCGCGCCCGCACGCAGCTCGCCTACGGCGAATGGCTGCGCCGCAGGCGCCGTGACGCCCAGGCCCGCGGCCCCCTGCGGGCCGCCCGCGACGCGTTCGACGCGCTGGGCGCCGTCGCTTTCAGCGAGCGTTCCCGCCGCGAGCTGCGCGCCTCCGGTGAGGCCGGCTCGGAACGGGTCCCCCGCGCGCACGAGTTGCTGAACCCGCAGGAGCTGCAGATCGCCACGCTGGCGGCCGAGGGGCTCACCAACCGGGAGATCGGCGAAAGACTCCATCTGTCCCACCGGACGGTCAGCAACCATCTGCACCGCATCTTTCCGAAGCTGGGCGTCACCTCTCGCACCGCTCTGGGACACCTGCTGCGGTCGGCCGACTGAGTGAACGATTTCAGGACCGTGGACGAGACCGTGGACGAGGACGGCACCCCGGCCGCTCCGCCGTCCCCGCCCGAGGTGCGCTTCGCCGTACTCGGCACGGTGCGGGTGTGGCGGGACGGAACCGAACTGCACGCGGGACCTCCGCAGCAACAAGCCCTGCTCGCCGTCCTGTTGGCGGGCGCGGGCCGGGCCATGCCGCTGTCCCGGCTGATCGGCCTGCTGTGGAGCGGCACCGAACCGGCCAGCGCGACGAACGTCATCCGCCGTTACGCCGGATCGCTGCGCCGCATGATCCAGCCGGATCTCCCCCGCATGGCCCCGGGACGGTGGCTGGTGGGAGGCGGCGGCGGTTACCGGATCGACGTGGACGAGGACTCCCTCGACCTCCTGCGCTTCCGCGCGCTCTACGCGCGCGCACGTGAGGCCCGCGACGAGGGGCGCACCGACCGGGCAGTGCGCCTGTACGTCGAGGCTCTCGGCCTGTGGCGGGGCCCCGTGGCGGCCGGTATCAGCGCCGAGGTGCGGGCCCATCCGCTGTTCACCCAGCTCGACAACGAGCGGCTGACGGTCGCCGTGGAGGCGGCCGACCTCGCCCTGCGGCACGGCGGGGCCGGTCCGGTCCTCGGCCCCTTGCAGACGCTGGCGGACCAGCACCGGCTCGACGAGCCCCTGCACAGCAAGCTGATGCTCGCCCTGTCCGCGTCCGGCCGGCAGGCCGAGGCCCTCGATGTCTTCCAGCGTCTGCGCGACCGCCTTCGTACAGAACTGGGGGTCGAGCCCTCCGCCGTGCTGGGGGAAGCGCAGCAACAGGTGCTGGCCGAGGCCGCGCGGCGGTCGGACCGGCAGCCCGAGCAGCCGCTCGATCAGCCGCTCGATCAGCCGCTCCAGCGAAGACACAGTTCCCTTCTCCCCCGCCCCGCCCAACTGCCCGCCGCTCCGGCGGACTTCGTCGGGCGGGAGGCCGAAGTCGACAGTCTGCTGCGGCAGCTGACGGGCGGCGACCGCACCCCTCCCGCCTCCCCCACGATGATCATCAGCGCCATCGGCGGTATGGCCGGCGTCGGCAAGACCACCCTCGCCATCCACCTCGCGCACCGCGTGGCCGACCGCTATCGCGACGGGCAGCTCTACGTCAATCTCCGTGGCTTCGATCTCAACGGATCGGCCATGACCCCCGCCGAGGCGATCCGCGGCTTCCTGGAGAACCTGGGTGTCTCCCCGCAGCAGATCCCCGACGGGCTCGACGCCCAGGCCGCGCTCTACCGGAGCTTCCTCGCGGACCGCCGCATGCTGGTCCTGCTCGACAACGCCCGCGACGCGGAACAGGTCCGGCCGCTTCTCCCCGGCTCCGCGGGCTGCCTGGTCCTCATCACGAGCCGCAACCAGCTGAGCAGTCTGGTGGCGGCGCACGGCGCGCACCCGCTGGCACTCGACGTGATGTCCACCGAGAGCGCCCGGGACAGTCTCGTACGGCGGCTCGGTGCCGACCGGGTCGACGCCGAGCCCGAGGCGACGGAGACGATCATCTCCTTGTGCGGCCGGCTCCCGCTGGCCCTCTCCGTCATCACGGCGCGGGCCCTGATGAACCCCCGCCTGCCGCTCGGCGCCATGGCCGAACAACTGCTGGAGGCCAAGGGCAGCCTCGACGCCTTCGAGGGCGCGGACCGGTCCACCGACATCCGGGCCGTGTTCGGCTGGTCGTACCACACGCTCTCCGACGACACGGCCCGCCTGTTCCGCCTGCTGTCGCTACATCCGGGAGCGACGTTCGACGTCCGTTCCGCCGCCGCCCTGGGCGGGCTCACCGTCCGCAGGACCCGCCCTTCGCTGGCCGAACTCGTACGGGCGCATCTCGTCGCCGAGGAGGCGGGGGGCCGTCACCGTCTGCACGACCTCCTGCGCGCCTACGGACGGGAGGCGGCCGACTCGTACGACACCGCCGACGACAGGGACGCGGCGCACGACCGGCTGTTCCGGCACTACGTGCAGACGGCCCACGCGGCTCTGCGGCTGCTGGACCCGGCCCATCTCGTCACCGTCCCCGCCGGGATCGGGCCGCCCGCGGCAGCCGGGCCGACCAGCGTGGAAGCCGCGGTGCGGTGGTTCCAGCAGGAACGCCTCACGCTGACGGCGGTCGTGCGCCAGGCCGTCCAGGACGGCCGGCCGCACGACGCCTGGCGGCTCGCCCGTCTGCTCGACTCCATGTACGAACGGGTGGGCCACTGGCACGACTGGGCGGACCTCCAAGTGACCGCGCTGGCCGCCGCTCAGCAGTCGGGCGAACCGCTCGGCGTGGCCCACGCGCACGCGGGCCTCGGACGCGCGCACTCCCTGCTGCGCCGGTACGGGTCGGCCGAGGAACATCTGTCCCAGGCCCTCGTGCTGTTCGAGGCGCTCGGCGACCGGGTGGGACAGGCGCACTGCCTTCGGCAGCTCGGCTGGCTGATGACACGTACCGAACGTGACGTGCTGGCGATCGAGCACACCCAGCGCGCGCTCGACCTCTACCGCGCCGCCGGTCACCCCAGTGCGCAGGCCGACTCGCTCAACGCCCTCGCCTGGTACCAGGCGTCGCTGGGAGCGTACGACGACGCGGTCGTGAGCGCCGTGCGGTCGCTGATGCTCTACCGGCGGATGGCCGCGGGCGGCGGCTCGGGGCACGGGAACACCTGGGACACCCTGGCGTTCGCCCATCATCATCTCGGCAACCTCCGCCGGGCCGTGCGCTGTTACGAACGCGCGGTCCGCCTTCTGCGGGCGGGCGGAGACCGCTACAACGAGGCCGGCAGTCTCAGCCGCCTCGGCGACACGCTCGCTCTGGCGGGCGCCGCCGAGGACGCCCGCGCGCGATGGCGTCAGGCGGTCGAGATCCTCACGCCGATCGATCCCGACTGGGCGGCCGAGATCCAGGAGAAGCTGTCCACCACCGTGAACGCCGCCTAGACCGAGCGGACCGACCGGACTCACGGGACCGGGCACAGCACCGGCGGCTGTGTGTCAGTCCCTGATGAAGGCCAGCAGGTCCGCCTCGAAGGCTTCCCGGTACGCGCCCACCAGCCCGTGCGGGGCGCCTGGGTACACCTTGAGAACGGCGTCGGGCAGGAGTCCCGCGGTGCGCTCCGCCGACAGGTGCACGGGCACGATCTGGTCGTCGCCGCCGTGCGCCACGAGCGTCGGAACGGTGAACGCGGCCAGGTCGGCGTGGAAGTCGGTCTCCGAGAACTGCCCGACACAGTCGTGGGCCGCCTTCAGCCCGGTCTGCATGCTCCACAGCCAGAAGGCGCGGCGGACCCCCTCGGACACGGCCGCGCCGGAGCGGTTGAATCCGTAGAAGCTCTCGCTCAACTCCCAGTAGAACTGGGACCGGTCGGCCCGCACACCCGCGCGGATGCGGTCGAAGGTCTCCAGGGGAAGTCCGCCGGGGTTGTCGTCCGTCCGGAGCATCAACGGCGGAACCGCTCCGAGCAGGACCGCCCTGGCCACCCGGTCCGTGCCGTGGCGGCCGAGGTAGCGCGCGACCTCACCGCCGCCGGTGGAGTGTCCCACCAGGACGACGTCGCGGAGGTCGAGGGTCTCCAGGAGTTCGGCGAGGTCGTCGGCGTAACGGTCCATGTGGTTGCCGCCCCAGGACTGGCCGGAGCGGCCGTGCCCGCGCCGGTCGTGGGCGATGCCCCGGAAGCCGCTGCCCGCGACCAGCAGCAACTGCCCGTCCCAGGCGTCCGCGTTCAGCGGCCAGCCGTGGCTGAAGACGACGGGCTGCCCGCTGCCCCAGTCCTTGTAGTGGATGTCGACACAGTCCGACGTGGTGAACGTGGGCATGACCTGATGTCCCTCCGGATGCCGTCGAGGTGCTGCCAGGTGTGCCGGCGCGGTGCGGGGGCGAGGCCGGCTCGGCAGCGCGGACAAGGTAGCCGGGGCGAGGTGACCAAAAGGTGCGGACGCGTCCTGGTCAGTGGACCAGGCGCTGTTGTACCGCCGCCGCGTCCGGGTGTCCCAGGTGTTCGAGGATCCGCAGGGCCTGCCGCCAGGACACACCGGCTTCGGCGTGCGCTCCCGCGGCCTCCTGGCTGTCGCCGATGTGGACCAGGGTGTCGGCTTCGAGGTAGGCGTCGTGCAGGCCGCGGTAGAGCGTCAGGGCCTGGCGGTAGCAGTCGACGGCCCGCTCGTGCGCCGCCAGATAGTGGTGGGCGTAGCCGAGGCTGTCCCAGGCGGCGGCCTCACCGTTCGGGTTGCCGAGTTCCCGGTGGAGGTCGATCGCCTGCTGGCATTCGACCAGCGCCCGCGCGTGGTCGCCCCGCAGGATGTGGGTCCAGCCGACCTCGTTGTGCACCTGGGCCTGTCCGATGCGGCCGCCCAGGTCCGCCTCCGCGTACAGGGTGCGGGCGAGCCCGTAGTGGACGAGCGCGTCCTCGTGCCGGCCGGCCTTGTTCGCCTGGAAGGCCAGATAACGCCGTGTCCTGGCCTCGCCGGCCGGGACGGCCACCGCCCGGAACAGGTCCAGGGCGGCGGTCAGGTGCTCGGTGGCCGCCCCGGCGTCACCGAGGCGGCCGTGGACGAACCCCAGGGCGCGGTGGGCGTGGGCGCGGCCGGCCGGGTCTCCGGAACGTTCCGCGGCGTCGAGCGCCGCCGACTGGAGGGCGAGCTGCTCCTGCCAGCGGCCCAGCCGGTCGAGGTGCAGTTCCACGGTCGCGGCCAACTGCCAGCGCCGCGAGGCCGTATGGACGCGCGCCGGCTCGTGGGCGACCGCGGCGAGGATGACGGCACGCTCCGTCTCCAGCCAGTCCGCCGCCTGTTCGCGGCTGTGGAACCCGGCCACGACAGCGCCGTCGACGGGAGCGGGGAGGGTCAGCCGTTCTCCCTGCGGTGCGAGGACGGTCCCCGCGTGGTGCGCGCTGTGCAGCAGGTGGTCGAGCAGCCGCCGCAGCGCCGACACCTGATCCTGCTCGGACTCGTGGGTCCGGAGCAGGTCGCCCGCGTAGGCGCGCAGGAGGTCGTGGCACAGGAACCGGCCGGCGAAGCGTTCGGTGAGCAGGTGGGCCCTGGTCAGTTCGGAGAGCACGGGGCGCACCTCGTCCCGGGGCAGACCGAGCAGGCTGGACGCCGCTTCGAGGGACACCTCGGGCCCGGGGTGCAGGGCGAGCCGGCGGAAGAGCAGGGCGGCCGGCGGGGAGAGCGCATGGTACGACCAGGAGAAGACCGTTTCGAGATCGGTGGACGGATCACCGGCCGACAGCGTGGCGAGACGGTCGTCCTCCTCCGTCAGCTCGGACGCGAGGACACCGAGATCGCCGTGGGGGTTCATGGACATCCGGGCGCTGACGATCGCGAGGGCGAGCGGCAGGCCGGCGCACGAGTGGATGATGTCCTTGACCGCGTCCGGCTGTGCGGCGAGCCGTTCCGCACCGAGGCGACGGGTCAGCAGGGCCTGCGAGGCGACGTCGTCCAGGACGTCGAGGGCGATGGGATGCGCGCCTTCGGCCACCAGGCCGGAGAGGAAGGTGCGGCTGGTGACGATGGCGAGGCAGTCGCCCGCGCCCGGCAGCAGCGGCCTGACCTGCTCGGTGTCCTTGGCGTTGTCGAGGACGATCAGGACCCGCCTGCCGACCAGAAGACTCCGGTACAGCGACGCCTGGGCGTCGATGCCCGGCGGTATGTGGTCCGACGCCACGCCCAGCGCGTCGAGGAAGGTGCGCAGGATCTGCGCGGGGCCGGGCGTCGCCCCGCCGGGGTCGAAGCCGCGCAGGTCGGCGTAGAGCTGCCCGTCGGGGTAGCGCGGGGCGACCTCGTGGGCCCAGTGGACGGCCAGCGTGGTCTTGCCCACTCCTGCCATGCCCCCGATGACGCTGATGACGACGGGCCGCCCCGGCAGGCCGTCCGCGGGCAGCAGGCTCCGCGCCAGGGCCATCTCCGTGTGCCGGCCGCTGAAGACGCCCAGGTCCGGGGGGAGTTGAGCCGGTCTCGTACGGACGATGCCGTCGTTCGCCGCGGACGCCGTCGATGCCGCGGTCGGGGTGGTCGGGGTGGGGCCGGACGGGACGGCCGGTGTGCCCGTGGCGGCCGGGCCGGTCGAGCGCGTGCCCAGACGCTCCCCGGCTTCCGCCAGCTCCGGGCCGGGCTCCAGCCCGAGTTCCTCGTCCAGCCGTCCGCTGACCTCCGCGTAGCTCCGCCGCGCTTCCAGCACGTGCCCGGTACGGGCCAGCACGGTGACGAGCCGCGCCTGCAGCGCCTCGTCCAGCGGATGCGCCTGGGCCGCCTGCCGCAGCGGCATCAGTACGCGTTCCAGGTGGACGTCACCGGCGGCCACGGCGGTGTCGACGGCTTCCTTGACGGCGTCCGGGTACTCGCGTTCGACCCGCGCGAACAGCGGGTGGGCGCGCATCGGCGCCGGCAGCCCGTCGGCGACCGGCCCGTGCCAGAGCCCGAGGGCCGCCAACAGGTGCTTCAGGGCCGCGATGTCGTCGCCCGTCCGCCTGCTCTCTCCGGCGTCGGCGCGCAGCGCGCGGAACCGCAGCAGGTCCAGCTGATCGGTGTCGAGATGGAGCCGGTAGCCGCCGGACGCCCGTACCAGGATCGGGCCCAGCGCCTTCCGCAGGGTTCCGACGTGCCTGTGCACGACATTGACCGCGCTGTCCGGGGCGCTCTCCCCCCACAGGAATTCGACGATCTCGGAGGTCGGAACGGGCTGGCCGGCCTGTGTCAGCAGGAGTGCCAGCAGAGCCTTCCTCTTGGGCGGGCCGAGTTCCAGCTCCTCCCCGTCCCGCCATGCCCTGAGCGGGCCGAGAACCGTCACACGCACAAGTTCGAAGTGTACGAGGTCCCGGAGCGTGCCGAGCCGGGCCGGTGGGGCCGGTCACCTTCTGGTCACGGATCGCTCACCACGCCCTGCGTAGCGTGCGGATCGGCTGAGCTCGAACGGCGAACGACCAGCCGTGGAACCGGACTTCGCCGGTGCCGGTGCCCCCGGCGGAGCGTTTTGGAGACCCGATGCACCTGACGACCAGCGACAACCCCCGGCTGCTGCACGAGCGGTTCCGCAGGGCGAGCCGCACGACCGACGGCCCCGTGGTGGCCGTCAGCGGGAGCACGCTGCTGGTGAACGGTCCGGCGGCGGCCCTGACCCGTGTCGCCGACCGCCCGCTGCTGTGGGAATGGGCCCGTCATGAGGCGGCGGCCCCGGCGGCGGACACGGCACCGGCGCGGTCGGCGCCGGCCCTGGAGTCCGGGGCGCGACCGCGGTTCTGCGAGGGCATCTGGACCGGACGGGCCCTGGTGGGAGCGGTCGTCCGGCTGACCGCGCCCGCTCCCGCCCGTCCGCCGCGCGTCGCGGGGCCGGGCGGGGTACGGAGCCTGCGGTGGGCCGAGCTGACGGAGTCGCAGAGGCTGGTCGCCGAGTACGTCGCCGGCGGTCTGACCAACCGGCAGACCGCCGCGCTGCTGTCCGTGTCGCACCACACCGTGGACTACCACCTGCGGCACATCTTCCAGAAGTTCCAGATCCATTCACGGGTGGAGCTGGCACGCATGGTGGCGGCGGCGTTCCACACGCCACCGCCCCTGCCGGTCACAACGTGCTGATCATTCCACCGTCGATGACGAAGTCGGAGCCGGTGACATTGCCGCCCCGGTCCGAGACGAGCAGCAGGACCAGGTCCGCCACCTCCTCCGGGCGCGTGAAGCGGCCCGTGACGGAGTCCTTGGCGGCCTGGGCCGCCACGGTCTCCGCGTCCAGCCCGCCGGCCTGCCCCAGGACGGCGGCCACCCCCGACTCGCCCAACCACAGGTCCGTGGCCACCGGGCCCGGACTCACCGTGTTGACCCGGATTCCGCGGGGGCCCAGTTCCTTCGACAGGGACTTGCTGAAACTGAGCAGCGCCGCCTTGGCCGCGCTGTAGTCGATGACCAGCGGGTCGGGCAGCTTGGAGTTCACCGACGCGACCGTGACGATCGTCCCCGAGCCGCGTTCCAGCATCAGCGGCAGCACCGCCCGCGTGGCACGCACGGCCGACAGGAGATTGATCTCCAGTGTGGTCGTCCAGTCCTGGTCGGTGACGGACGCGAAGCCGCCCGTCCGCGGGCGGACCGCGCCCACGTTGTTCACCAGGATGTCCGGCGGCCCGTACGCGGACACCGCCCCCTCCACCAGGACGCCCGGCCCCTCGGGGGTCGCCAGGTCCGCTTCGACGACGTGGACGTTCCCGGTCTCGCGCAGCTCGGACAGCGGTCCTGACGTGTGGCGGGCGCCTGCGGTGACGCGTACGCCCTCGGCCACCAGGGCCCGGGTCACGGCGAGTCCGATGCCCTTGCCCGCGCCGGTGACCACGGCGCTCTTGCCTTGCAGATTCAGTTCCATCGCGGACCTTCTGGAGGAGGACGGACCCGGCTGCCGGAAGGCAGCCGGGTTCTTGTGCCGGTACGGGTCAAGCGGTGCCGCGGGCCGCGCTCACGATCACGTCGACCACGGCGTCGGGCCGGGACAGCATGACGAGATGCGACCCGGCGACCTCAATGATGCGGCTGCGGGCCCGCCGAGCCATGGACCTCTGCCGGTCCGGCGGCAGAATGTGGTCCCTGGTGCCGAGCACGTACCAGCTCGGCAGGTTCTTCCAGGCGGGCGGCCCCGAGGGTTCCAGCAGCGCCGACAGCGCGATGGGGCGCTGCGAGGCGGCCAGCAGGTCCGCCGTGGCGGGGGCCAGGTCGCCTGCGAAGACCTCGCCGAACAGGGCCGGTTTGATGTAGAGGTCGACGGTCTGTTCGCCGTGCTGCTCGTGGACCACCTGGTCGAACAGCGCGGCGGGGTCGGCTCCCTCGCCCTGCAGACCGAGGACGGTCTCGCCCTGCTCGGGGACGAAGGCGTCCACGTAGACGAGCGCTCTGACGTCGGCGGCGGGGGTGACGGCGTTCGTCACCACGGCCCCTCCGTAGGAGTGGCCGACCAGCACCACCGGCCCGGTCACACGCTGGGCGAGGAAGCTGTTCAGTGCCTCGGCGTCCTCGGCGAGGCCGCGCAGCGGGTTGGGTGCCGCGTGCACGGTGTAGCCGCGGCGCTGGAGCCGCCGGGTGACCTCCTGCCAGCTCGCGGCGTCCGCCCAGGCGCCGTGCACGAGGACGACGGTGGGCTTCACGGTCCGGGGGTGTCCCGCCTGTGCGGCGGCGGGAATCGATGAGGTCGCCAGCGCGACGGTGGCCGCTCCCGCGGCCCCCACGACCTGCCGCCGGGACGGCGGCCCACCTTGGTACGGCATGGTCGCTCGCTCTCCGTGTCTAGTTGAGGAAGTCGAGAAGACGGCGCGTCATCTCGGCGGTGTGCTCTTCGTAGATCCAGTGACCCGAGTCGGCGATGACCCCGCCGGTGACGTTCCGGGCGTACGAGCGTGCCTGTACCTCGACCTTGTCCTGCATGCTGTTGCTCGCGCCGATGGCCAGCACCGGCATGGGGAGCTTGGTCTTCTTGTTGACCAGGTTGTCCGCGACGTCCGTGGGGAAGGCGCGGAACCACTCGTGGTTGGCGCGCAGATGCGCGTCGTCCCGGAGGTACTTGGCGAACTCCTTGACCTGGGCGGGTCCGACGCCGTCCTTCTGCACCTCGAGGGAGTCGGTGAACCCGTCGACCCAGATCTCCTCCTTGCCGTCGATGAGCTTCTCCGGCAGGCCGTTCTTCAGGTCGAAGAAGCCGAAGTTCCAGAGGCCGGGGCCCTGCGCGGTCAGCGACGGGAAGTCGTACAGCCCGTCGTCCGGGATCGGCGCCTCGCTCAGCACCAGCTGATGCACCTGGCGGGGGTGGGCGGCGGCGTAGGCGTAGGCCACCATGGTGCCGATGTCGTGGCCGACGAGCCGGATGTCCTTGTCGAGACCCAGCTGGCGCAGCAGCCCGTTGATGTCACCGGCCATCGTCTTCTTGTCGTAGCCGCCGGCCGGGGCGTCGCTCTTGCCCGCGCCCCGCAGGTCGGGAGCGATGACGGTGTAGTGCTTGCTCAGCTCGGGCAGCAGGTCGCGCCACTCGTACCAGGTCTGCGGGTAGCCGTGCAGCAGCACGAGGGTGGGGCCGTGCCCGCCTCGCACGTAGTTGATGTGCACGCCGCCCACTTCGGCTCGCTGCTCGGTGAAGCCGGCGGGGACGCGCAGTTCGGAGCCGACGTACTCCCGCGGGCTGCCGCTGGCCGCGGAGTCCTGCACACCGGCGAAGATCGCGGTGAACGCGGTGGCCACGGCCAGGGCGAGAAGTGTCGGGCGCGAGCGGGCGAACGAACGGGACATGGGTGATCGCATGAAGGTTCCTTAGACGGACCGCGGAGCGCGGGGTGCGGAGGCGAAGTTCGGAGTGCGAAGTGCGGAGTGGGTGGTGCGGGCCGGGGCGGCGCGGTGTGGGCGGCCACCGGCGTGCTGCATGTCGGGGCAAGCCGGGTCACGTGGAGTGCGTGGTGTCACGTGGTGTCGGACACGACGTTAGGCGCGGTGCGGGGCGACCGGCCCACGTACTCACGTAGTCGGAGACGGGCCGGCGGCCGTGGCAGGGGCCGTGGTGCCGGGAGCCGTGGCGCTACGGGCGGATGCCGAACGGTCCGAGGAGTCCCGCGTCGATGCGCAGGGACTCGATCATGGCGAAGGCGTTGTCCACGGTGAAGACGTCGACGGCGGCGAGCCGGCCCGCGTACTTCGCCACGACCGGCTGTGCGGCCTGGTGCGCCGCCGCGTCGAGGTAGGTCTTGAAGATGGCCCAGGAGTTGCCCGTCGGCCCGTACTTCTCGAAGAACGGCGTGGGGTCCAGCGATTCGAGGGCCTGCCGTGCGCTGAGTTCCAGGTCGTCGATGTAGTGCTGCTGGACGACGGCGTCCGCGCGCACACCGAGCCGGCCCAGGTGTCCCCCGACCAGGGTCTGCCACGGGTATCTCATGGCCACCTGGTGGGCCTCGACCCATGCCGGTATGTCCTGGGAGACGGCCAGGTTCTTGAAGGGGACCCACCCCGGATAGATGACGTCGACCACCATCAGCGTCTTGTAACGCGGTACGTGGACGAAGATGTTGTCCGGTGAATGGTTCGGGCCGTGATGGGCCAGTTCGAGCGTCTCCCCGCCGACCCTGAGGGTGTAGCGGTCCTTGAAGGTGATGTGGGGCAGCGGTCTGTTCGGGTCCCTGTCCCGGCGCAGGAAGCGCTCGGTCTCCACGTGCGCGATACGGCGTGCGTCGGGACCGAGGAGGACGGCGGCGCCGATGTGGTCGGCGTGGCTGTGCGAGTAGACGACGTGGGTGACCTCGGACGGCCTGCCGTTGGCGTCGGTGACCTTGCGGATGGCCCGCAGCAGGTTGTGGCCGATGGTCGGCGGCGCGTCCACCACCACGACTCCGGTGGTGGTGGTGAGGAACATGGCCTGGTAGTAGCCGTCGGTCACCCAGTACAGCTGGCCCCCGACACGGCCCACGTAGTAGCCGTCGGTGAGCGCGGGACCGACCGCCGCGTCCGGCACCGGCGCGTAGTCGGGCAGGCCGGCCGCCGCAGCCGCCTCGGCGGGTCCGGCCAGGGCCAGGTCGGCGAGGGCGGGGACGAAGGGCAGGGCGGTGGCGACACCGGCCGCCTTCACGAACGTTCTTCTGGTGGCCTGCGTGGAGGCCCTGGGCGTGCCGGAGCTGTTCATGACGGGGGTTCCTTCCGCGGTTCGTCGATGCGGGATCGTTCGGCACGCGGCGCCCACACGGCGAGGACGTGGTGGTTCTCGTGCGACAGGACGACGCTAGAAGCTGACCGTTCGCGCCGCCCCACGTGGACGCGTAGGACGGGCCGGGACGCGACAGGGCGGGGCGGGGCGGGTGCGCGACGCGGTGCGAGGCGACGCGGTGCCGGACCGGGCTGCCGTGCGGCGGCCTTCACCTCCGTCGCTTCAGCACACCCTGACAAGTGTCAGGACAGTGGCCCCGTCTCCTCTGGTTGCCTTGCACCTGCGCCGCCGGGGTTCGGCACACGCGGCGCCAACAGGCAGCGCTGTACTCGCTGCTCGTCGCCCGAGGGGAAGGCATCGTCATGACCGGACGTGCAATTGCCAAAGCAGCCTGCACCGCCGCCGCCGGCGTACTGCTGGCAGCCGGAGTCACCGTCGCCATGCCGGGTACGGCACTGGCGACCGCGGCCCAATGCGAGCGTGGCAGCAACGGCTTCCGCGACATCTCCGACAGTACGGTCGGTGTCCCGGCCGGCCCGGGGGACAAGATTCTGCGCCCTTCGGACCCGCAGGGGCTCGTCGGGCGCATCAGCCTG
The DNA here is from genome assembly GCF_042677425.1 of Streptomyces sp. NPDC127119. NCBI lineage: Bacteria > Bacillati > Actinomycetota > Actinomycetes > Kitasatosporales > Streptomycetaceae > Streptomyces > Streptomyces sp. NPDC127119. The sequence continues at coordinate 20,617 of NZ_JBHXTO010000097.1, forward strand.
CGAGCCGTCAGCATCGACAACAAGATCTACGGATTCGCCGCGCTCACGGTCCCGCGTACCGGGGACGACGTGTGGATGGACTGGACGCTGGACGGCGGCAGCAGCGTCCACCTCCAGTGCGGACCGTTCCGCGCAAGCCGTGACGGCTTTCAGCTGACCAGCGCCGCGAAGTTGACGGACAACAGCTCGGACTACCGTTTCCGCGCCTGCGGCGGTGGGGGCGGCCAGGCGGTGCAGTGCACGGACTGGTGGTAGCCGACCCCACCGACGACCGGCGCGCTCCGGCATCCACGGATGCCGGAGCGATCGGGGATGCCGGAGCGATCGGGGAAGCCGAAGCGATGCCGGAGCGATCAGCCGCGCCGGCCTGATCGCGTCGCTCGTCCGACCTCGGCGGCTCCTCACAGACAACCCACAGGGCCTCCGGTCCCGTCCTAGGTGACGCGGGAGGCGCCCGGGACCGACGGGATGTCTGCGCGTGGGGTGTTGAGGAGTGGATCATTGATCCGTGCCCGGCGAATATGTGTTGCCGCCGTGGTGGTGTTGGCGGCCCTGGCGGGGTCGCCCGGACCGGCACAGGCTGAACAGCCGTACGAGGCAGGCCCGTTCGGCGCGTCGGACGACCAGCCGCTTCCGCCGGGGTGGCGGATCGGCGGGGCGGGCGGGGCGCCCGAGCTGGTCTGGCGTGCGCCGAGGGCCGTGCCCATGGGGGATGCCCGGGTGGAGTTCCGTACCGGGGACCGGCTGCTCGGGGTGCCGGAGCCGGCGAAGGACGGGCGGACCTTCCGGCTCGCCCTCGGCGAGACGCGGCCCGAGCGGCTGTCGGACCTTCAAGTGACGGCCGCGGGACGCCGGTTGGATGCGGCGGCCGACGACACGCACGAGTCCGCTTCGCGCGTGCCACGGCTGCCCGCGCAACCGCCCGCGAACGGCGTCGACCCAGGCAGACCCGGCTCGTACCGCACGGTCACCGGGGCGTACGACCTCGACCCGGTGCGCCTGCCGGGGTACGACACCCCGGTCGAGATGACCGCCGAGGTGGTGGCGCCGAAGGGTGCCACCGGCAGCCGGCCGCTCGCGCTGTTCCTGCACGGCCGCCACGAGACCTGCTACAAGCCGGGTGCCGAGGATGACGTGACCGGCGACTGGCCCTGCACGGAAGGCTACAGACCGATCCCGAGCCACCTGGGCTATCTGCGCGACCAGCAACTACTGGCCTCACAGGGCTATGTGACGGTGTCGATCTCGGCGAACGGCGTCAACGCCCAGGACTGGCAGGCCGAGGACGCGGGCGCTCAGGCGCGTTCCTCGCTGGTGCGGCAGCACCTCGCCCGCTGGGCCGGCTGGACCACCCATCGTTCCTCCGCCCCGGCCGTCGTACGCGAGGCGGCGAAGGCGGACCTCTCCCAGGTCCTGCTCGTCGGCCACTCGCGCGGTGGCGAGGGCGTCAACCGGGCCGCCATGGACAGCCTCTACCCGCCGCCGGCCGCCGAGGACGGCTACCGGGGGCCGGTGCGCTGGAAGGTGCGCGGGACCGTGCTCATCGGGCCGACGATCTTCGGCCGGAATCCGGTCGCCGATGTGCCGTCCGTGACGGTGCTGCCCGGCTGCGACGGCGATGTGTCGGACCTCCAGGGCGAGGACTTCGTCGACGGGACGCGCGGGATCAGCCGGGGCACGGCCCTGCACAGCGCGGTCTACATGGTCGGCGCCAACCACAACTACTTCAACAGCGAGTGGACGCCGGGCGAGGCCGTCGCACCGGCCGGGGACGACTTCACGACCGACCCGGAGCAGCCGGACCCGGTGTGCTCGCCGGGTGCCGCGACCCGGCTGACCGCCGCCCAGCAGCACAGGGCGGGTTCCACGTACATCGCCGCCGCGGCCCGGCTCTTCCTCGCCGGGGACGACCGGGTGCGTCCGCTGCTCGACGGTTCCGGCAGCCGGGCACCGTCCGCGGACCCGGCCCGGGTGCTGACCCACGCGGTCGGCGGTCGCCGCAGCGGTGGTTTCCTGCCGGACGCGGGGGCGAAGGTGACCGGCGCCCGGGTGTGTTCGGCGGTCGACCCCGACCCTGCCGTGGCCTGTCTGGATCCGGAGACGCCCGGATCGTCACCGCACTTCGCGTCGTGGGAGACGGAACAGGAGACCGGCCGCGGCGCGGTGGACCTGAAGTGGTCCGCGCCGGGCAGGGCCGCGCGCATCACCCCGGCCGAGCCGGTCTCCCTCCGCCGCTCCCAGAAGCTCGCGCTGCGGGTCTTCGTACCGCCGAACACGACCGGCACGAGGTTCGACGTGTCCGTCACCGACTCCGCCGGCCGTCGGGTGACGCTGGGCTCGGTCCAGGCGCACGGTCTCCCCGGCTCCGCGAACACCGCCTCCTACTGGGCTCAGGAGCTGCGCGTCCCCCTGTCGGCCGCGACCCGGGCCGGGCTCGATCTCAGGCACGTCAAGTCCCTTGAGCTGACGCCTCGTTCGCGGTCCGGGCGGGCCTGGCTGATGGACGCCTGGGGCTGGGCGCCCGGCACTTCGGCGGTGAGGGCCGCCGCACTGCCGCGTGTCGACGTGGGCCGCACGATCGTCGAGGAGGGCGACTCGGGCACCCGCACCTACCGGATCCCGGTCGAGGTCTCCGGGCACGGCAGCGGGCAGGTCCGCGTGTACGTCCTCGACCCGGACAGCGGCCGGGCCGAGAACCGCCTCGTGACCGTACGGCCCGGCAGCCACGCGATCGACGTGCCGGTCCAGGTGAAGGGCGACACGCTGTACAGCTACGACGTGGTGCACGACATCGCCGTCAAGGCCGTCCACCACGCCGTCGTCGGCAAGCACCGGGGCGGGGTCACCGTCGGGAACGACGACCCCGAGCCGGTGGTCACCCTGTCGCCGGTCGCGGACCGGGTGACCGAGGGAGAGTCGCTGATCTGGCGGCTGTCCGTGGACGCGCCCGCGGCGGTGGACATCTGGCAGCCGGTGCGGGTGCTTCCGGTCACCGAGGGCGCCGAGCTGTCCACCAAGGACGTGGACCCGCAGTGGCTCAAGGACTGGTCCGGTGAGGCGCCCGACCCCGAGCGGCCGCTGTCCGACGCGAGCCTGTGGGCATGGCTGAACATTCCGCCCGGGAGCACCGGCGTGGACTTCGTCGTGCCGATCGTGCGGGACCAGGTGGCCGAGCCGACCGAGTCGATGCGCCTCGCACCGACCGACGACAACGCCGAGCCGCTGCCCGGCCGGCCGGTGCTGACGGGGACGGTGCTGGACAGGCCGTGAGCGCGATGTACGAGGGTTCATGAGCACCCTCTTGCGCGGGGTCCGGGCCGTCCGGGCCCCGCGCTTCACAGGAGACGCGGGGCCCGACCGCACCCACCGCACCGGGGCCGGGTGTTCCGCCGCGCGGTCACTCGGGATGTGCGGGTGGAGGGTGCAGGAGGTTGTGGGCGGTGGTCAGGACGGCCACCGCCCGCGGGAAGTCCTTGAGTTGGTTCCGCAGCGAGACCAGCGCGGGGAGCAGGCAGCGGGGCGGGACGTCCCGGGCTTCCAGGATGTCCGCGGTCCACGTGATGAACCTCGTGAACAGGCCGGGGTCGTCGACGTAGAGCGCGGTGGCGAGGTGGCCGACGATGAAGTCGATGTCCTCGACGGTGCGTTCCCGCTGGTACTCGCTGTAGTGGCGCATCTCGGGGAAGCCCTCCTCGACATCGGCGAGGGTCTGCTTGACCAGCTGGAGCTTGGTCCGGCGGACCATGGTGTATTCCTGGTCGGCCAGGTGCGGCAGGTCCAGATCGGGCAGGCGGGCCGCGTGCGCGCCGGACGGCGTCAGCCGCCGGCCGAGCAGGGTGGCCGCGTCGGGTGCGTCCTTGGCCCATTCGGCCCGCATGAGCCGGGCATAGCGTCCCTGTGGGCCGAACGCGGCGCCTCCGGCGACCACCGGGATGCCGGCGCCCTGGCAGGAGGTGATCGCGTTGTGGGCGCCGGGCAGAAGCGTGGGAATGGACGAGGACAGCAGTACCGCCTGCGCACGGGTGCGGCGGGCATGGGCGACCAGGTGCTCGGTGGGGACCTGCGCCCCGAGATAGTCGACCCGCCAGCCCCGTAACCGCAACACCTCGCTGACCAGTCGTGCGGGCAGGGAGTGCCACTCGCCGTCGACGCACGACACCAGAACCCGTCCCACGGACGTGCCTGAGAAGGAGAGGGCCAGGGCGGGAGCGGTGGCGTCGGCGACGGCCGCGACGCACCGTTCGCTGATCGCCGTGGCCGCGTGTTCCTGCGCCACCGTGATGTCGTCGGCGGCCCAGGCCAGGCCCACCCGTTCCTGCGTCGGCGCGATCAGTTCGAGCAGCACCCGCTCGCCCGCGGCTCGCATCCGGTCAGCGGCCGAGGCGTTCACGGAGGTCGTCCGCGTGTGCTCCGGCGCCTGCCCGTGTTCCGCTGCGGCCTCCGGAGCGTGCCCCACCGTACCCGCCGTGCCCGCCGCGCCCGCGGTGCTCAGCGCGCCACGCACGACGGCGACGGCGCGCGTCTCGTCGCACTCCCCGAGCGCCTGCCAGAGCCGCTCGCGCGGCTCGGCGAGGGAGTGGGTGTCCTTGCCATCGGTCACGTGTCTCACCTTTCCCTGGTCGGTTCGTCCACGGTTGTCGGACGGGGGTCGCGGGGCGCGCCGATCGCCAGGACCGCCATGTCGTCGTGCGCGCCCTCCCCCACCCACTGGGCGATCATCATCTGCACGCGTTCGGTGACTGCTTCGGCCGGCATCCCGGCGCACTGGGCCAGTACGGCGCGCAGCCTGTCCTCGTCGAACATCACGTTGCCCAGCGGCCCACCGCGTGCCTCGGTGATCCCGTCGGAGTACAGCAGGCAGGTCTCACCGGGTTGCAGGGCGACCTCGACGGTCTCGAACTCGATGTCGGCGAACACGCCGATCAGCGTGCCGCCCGTCCGGGCCTCCTCGACCTGGCCGGTGACGCGCACGATGAGCGGGGCGGGATGGCCCGCGCTGGAGATGCGCAGCCGCACCCGTGCGTCCTGGCGCACGGCGGTGACCAGGACCAAGGTCACGAAAGGTGTCTGGGGCGAGGACAGCAGGGCGCCGTTCAGGAGGGTCAGCACGCGGGTGTGGTCGGCGGCGAACGGGACCAGCGCCTGCAGGACATGGCGGATTCTGCCGGCCACGACGGCGGCTTCCAGTCCTTTGCCGCACACGTCACCCAGTACCGCGACGGTCTCGGTCTCCGGTGTGTCGGCCGGGTGCAGGTCGTAGAAGTCGCCGCCGACGAGTTCGCCCGTCACCGAGGCGCGGTAGCCGCCGGAGAAGCAGATGCCGTGCACCCGGCCGAGCGGGGGCGGCAGCAGGTCGCCCATCAGCACGTCGGTGCTGTGCACCTGGCGGGTGTGGCTGCGGGCCACGGACAGGGCGGCACCCGCGCGTGCGGCGAAGAGCTGGGCGAAGGACTCCTCGGCGGGGGTGAACGCGGCTTCCTGGCGGCGGCGCAGCAGGACGAGGCATCCGGTCGGCACACCGTGCCCCGGCAACGGCACCACGACGACCGACCCGATGTCGGCGACGTCGCCCACGAACCCCTCGGGTACGGCCCAGGACGGCACCTCGCGGGGGTCGATCCAGCGGGAGGACACCGCGGGCAGGCCCTGCAACGCCTCCACCAGGCCCGGCAGTTGACCGGGGTCCAGAGCGAGCCGCTCCTGCACCACGGGCCCGTCGGCGATGCACCGCGTCACGGGGAAGCCGCATCCGTCGCCCGTCCCGACGACGACCGCCGCGTCCGCCAGATGCCGGGCGGCCCGTTGCGCGGTCATCGCCGTACAGCGGTCGACGTCCAGGGAGGCGAGCAGTTCGGAGGAGAGCTCCTGCAGCAGTCCGGCTCGTACCCGCTCGCGCGCCAGTTCCCGCGCGGCACCCGCCGGAGCGCTCTCGCCGACCAGCCACCAGGTCACCGCGCCGTCCACGCCCGGTACGCCGAGCGCCTTCACGCAGTGCGCGCCGATCCGGCCGTCGGCCCAGGCCGGCGGCGCCTTCCCCGCACCGCCGGCCCGTCTCAGATGGGCCTCCGTCAGCCAGGCGGGCGCGACCTCGTCCAGCGCGACACCGACGGAGACCCGCGCCAGCAGGTCGGCGGCCTGAGCGTTGTGCGACAGCACCGTGCCGGACGCGTCCACCGTCACCGCTGGAAACGGTTCACAGCGCTGCTCAGCAGGAACCACACCACGAGTGCTCTTCTGCTCCGGCAAGGAGACCATCGATTCGGGATCCGCTGGCGCGGACCCCCATCACCCCATCCACTGGAAAGCAGGAGACCCGCAGATTACCGACGGCATATGACTACAGGCCGTATTTCGCGATACCTCCGACATCACCTCGTCGACTCCTGGACAATGCACCCCTCGCTTTTAAGTCAGTCGGTTGACTTAACCGACGGGCCGATGTCTAGTGATCGGGAACGCCGGTTCAAGGAGGCTGACATGGGTGACACCCGCAGGACGCGACCGGTCGCGGCTGCGCGGGGCGGCGCCGGGGGCACGGTGGACGGCGTCCGGACCCGCACCGGCCGCGGCGCCGACACCCGCGAGGCCATCATGGCGGCGGCCGAGCGCCTCTACGCCGAGCACGGACTGTCGAGCGTCTCCAACCGGCAGATCGGCGAGGCGGCCGGGCAGGGCAACACCACCGCCGTCAGCTACCACTTCGGCAGCAAGGCGACGCTCGTACGGGCCATCATGACCAGGCACGGCACCCAGGTCGACACGATCCGCACGCGCTATGTGGAGGCGGCCGGAGACAGTTCCGAGCTACGGGACTGGGTGGGCTGTCTGCTGCGTCCGGTGACCGAGCACCATGCCGCCCTCGGCCTCCCCTCCTGGCATGCGCGGTTCGCCGCGCAGGTGATGACCGACCCGCTGATGCGGACGCTGGTGGAGGACGAGTCGCTCACCCGCGACAGCCTGCGCCGCACCCTTCAGGGACTGGGCCGGTGCCTGTACGACATCGTGCCCCCCGAGATCCGCCCCCTGCGCGCCGAGATGGCCCGTCATCTCATCACCCATGTCTGCGCGGAGCGCGAACGCACCCTGGCCGAAGCCGCGGCCGAGCCCGGCCCGTCCTGGGAACGCACCGCGGACGCCCTGGAGGACGCGCTGGTGGGACTGCTCGCCGCGCCCACCACCCGCCACTGAACCGACCACCTGGGACAGCCACCGAGAACCGGCTCCGCGGGAACCGGTCCAGCAGAGGAGACAGCATGAGGATCACCGTCGACGAGGAGAAGTGCTGCGGCGCCGGCCAGTGTGTGGTGATCGCCCCTGAGGTGTTCGACCAGCGGGACGAGGACGGGATCGTCGTCCTGCTCGACGCCGCGCCCGCCGCCGACCAGTACGAGGGAGCCCGCGAGTCCGCCGGCGTCTGCCCCGCCGCCGCCATCCACCTGCACGAGGACGCGTGAGCACGCCGTCGGACGTGCTCGTCGTCGGGGCGAGCGCCGCGGGTCTGGCCGTCACGGAGAGCCTGCGCCGCAAGGGCTACGCCGGCCGGATCACCCTGCTCGGCGAGGAGGCCGGTGCGCCGTACGACCGCCCGCCCCTGTCCAAGCAGGTACTGGCCGGCACCTGGGAGGCCGAGCGCACCCGGCTGCGTACCCGTGACGTACTGGACGCCCTGGACGCCGAACTCGTCCTCGGTGAGCGCGCGGTGGCCCTCGACGCCGCCGCGCGCACGGTGCGCACCGAGAGCGGGTCGGAGCTGCGGGCGGAGGCGGTCGTGCTGGCCACGGGCCTGCACGCCCGCAGGCTGCCCGGTCTCTCGGGTGCGGCGGGCGTGCACGTGCTGCGGACCCTCGACGACGCCGGCCGGCTGCGCGAGGAACTGCTGAAGGCCGAGCGGGTCGTGGTCGTCGGCGACGGCGTGCTCGGCGCCGAGATCGCCGCCACGGCCCGCCTCATGGGCGTCGACGTGACCTTGGTCGGGCCCCAAAGGGCCCCGATGCAGGTGCAGTTGGGCGACGGCATCGCCCAACTCCTCGCAGCGCTGCACGGCGAGCACGGGGTGCGGCTGCGCCCCGAATCGCTCGTGGAGGGACTGGAGACGGCCGACGGACGCGTCACCGGCGTCCGCATGGCCGGCGGCGAGGTCCTGCCCGCGGATCTCGTCGTCGCGGCGGTCGGCGGCGTCCCCGCCACCGACTGGCTGACCGGCAGCGGACTGGTGCTGCGGGACGGTGTCGTGTGCGACTCCCGCTGCCGCGCCGCCGAGGGCGTCCACGCCGCGGGAGACGTGGCCCGCTTCCACCACGAGGGCCTCGGCCGGTCGCTGCGGCTGGAGAACCGCACGAACGCCACGGAGCAGGCCATGCTGGTCGCGGCGAACATCCTGGGCGAGGACCGCCCGTACAGCCCCGTCCCCTACTTCTGGACCGACCAGCTCGGCGTCAAGCTCCAGGTGTACGGGCTGCCCGCGCCCGGCGCCACCGTGGACATCGCCGAAGGTGCGGTGGAACAGGGCCGGTTCGTCGCGCGGTACCTCGACGACGAGGGCCGCCCGATCGCCGTGCTCGGCTGGAACATGCCCAAACAGGCGCGCCTGCACCGCCAGGACCTTGTCGACCGTTACGCCCCCGCGTCCCGGCCCGCTTCGGCCGCCGCCCCGCGATGATCCGCTGCACACCTGCCACCCCCTACGCCTCTTACCCCTCTTACGCCTCTCCCTACGGAGGCGGCCCCCACTGGAGGACACATGACCGGCACGCCCGCCACCCCCGACGCACCCAGCCGTGACATCCCCGACTTCCCCGCGCCGCGTTCCGCCGAGTGCCCCTTCGCCCCCTCCCCCGGCATGCGGGCGCTGTCCGGGTACGGGCCCCTCACCCGGGTCCGCTCCTGGGGCGACAGCACCCCCTGGGCCGTGACCGGGCACGCCGAGCAGAAGGCCCTGCTGTCCGACCCGCGCCTGAGTGTGGAGTTCACCAGGCCGGGCTTCCCCAGCCCCGTGGACCCGGCCCACGCCCACGCCGGCAGCGCCGACCTGAGCTTCGTCGGCATGGACGACCCCGAACACGCCCGGCTGCGCCGCATGATCGGCGGCACCTTCACGATCAAACGCGTCGAGGCGATGCGCCCGCGCGTCCAGCAGATGACCGACGACTTCATCGATGCCATGCTGGCGGGCCCCCGACCCGCCGACCTCGTCCAGGACCTCGCCCTGCCGATCCCGTCCCTGGTCATCTCCGAACTGCTCGGAGTCCCCTACGAGGACCACGCGTTCTTCCAGACCAACAGCAAGACCATCGTCTCCGCCGTCGCCTCGCCGCAGGAGCGCCGGACGGCCCACACCAATCTCGCCACGTACCTCGACGAGTTGGTCGGCCGCAAGCTCACCGAACCCGGCGACGATCTCCTCTCCAGCCTCTGCGCGCAGATCGAGAGGGGCGAACTCACGCGCCGCGAGGCCGCCACGATGGGTGTGCTGCTGCTCCTCGGCGGACACGAGACCACCGCGAACATGATCAGCCTGGGTACGCTCCTGCTGCTGCAGCACCCCGAACAACTCGCCCTGATCCGCGACACGGACGACCCCGTCGTCGTCCGTGACGCCGTCGAGGAGCTCCTGCGCTACCTCTCCATCGTGCACCTCGGCCGCCGCCGTACCGCCATGGAGGACATCGAGGTCGCCGGCCGCACCATCCGTGCCGGAGACGGCGTGATCCTCCTCGGCGAACTCGCCAACCGGGACGCCTCCGTCTTCCCCGACCCCGACCGCCTCGACCTGACCCGCAACGCCCGCCAGCACCAGGCGTTCGGCGCCGGCGCCCATCACTGCGTCGGCCAGCCCCTGGCACGTATGGAACTCCAGGTCGTCTACCCGACCCTGTTCCGCCGCATCCCCACGCTCCGCGCCGTCGACGACCTCGACGCGATCCCCTTCAAGTACGACGCCATCATCTACGGCCTCCACGCCCTGCCCGTCACCTGGTGACGGGGCGGGCGGCTCAGCCTTCCAGGTAGGCGAGCACCGCCAGGATCCGGCGGTTGTCGTCCTCGGACGGTTCGAGTCCGAGTTTCGTGAAGATGTTGAAGCTGTGCTTGCTGACGGTCTTCTCGCTGACGAACATCCGGCCGGCGATGGCCGCGTTGGAGCGGCCCTCGGCCATCAGCGAGAGGACCTCGTGCTCACGCGGGGTCAGCTGCCGCAGCCGGGGGTCCGCCGAGCGGTGGGTGAGGAGGGCGCCGACCACGTCGGGGTCCATGACCGTGCTGCCGCCGGCGACCTGGCGGACGCCCGCGACGAACCGGCCGACGTCCAGCACCCGGTCCTTCAGCAGATAGCCCACCGCTCCGGCCCGGTCGGACATCAACTCCCTCGCGTACAACTGCTCGACGTACTGCGAGAGCACCATGACGGGCAGTCCGGGGATCCGCTTCCGTACGTCGATGACCGCGCGCAGGCCTTCGTCGGTGAAGGTCGGCGGCAGCCGCACGTCGACGACCGCGACGTCGGGCCGGTGGGTCGTCAGTGCCCTGATCAGGGAGGGGCCGTTGTCGACGGCCTCGACGACCTCGAAGCCGTTGGCCTGGAAGATCCTGATCAGGCCCTCGCGGAGCAGGGCGAGGTCCTCGGCTATGACGATGCGCACGGCAGCGACATCCTTATCTCGGTGGGCCCGCCGGGCGGACTGTCGGCGGTCAGGGTGCCGTCGAAGGCCGACAGACGGCGCGCGATGCCCCGCAGGCCGGTGCCGCCGTCGAGGGTGGCTCCCCCGCGGCCGTCGTCGGACACCCGCATCGTCAGCAGACCCGCCGTCGTGCCCGGGTGGGGAGTGAACTCCACGGCGATCGTGATGCTCTGGGCCCGTGCGTGCTTGATGGCGTTGGCCAGGGCCTCGGCGACGGCGAAGTAGGCCGCGGACTCGACGGGCGCGGGCAGCCGTCCCGGCAGCCGGATGACCAGCTTCGTCGGGATCGGGTTGGCCAGGGCCAGGGCCTGCAGCGCGCCGTCCAGGCCACGGTCCGCGAGCACCGGCGGATGGATGCCGCGTACCAGGTCCCGCAGTTCGGCCAGGGCGCCTGCGGTCGACTCGCGGGCCTCGGCGAGCAGTTGCTGCACGGCCCGCGGATCGTCGGGCAGGAGTTGTTCGGCCAGGCCCAGGCTCATGCCGAGCGACACCAGCCGGGCCTGAGCGCCGTCGTGCAGGTCCCGTTCGATCCGGCGCAGTTCGCCCGCCTGGGTGTCGACGGTCTCGGCCCGCGAGGCGGCCAACTGCACTACGCGGGCGCGCAGTTGGGCCTGTGCGGTGGGCGCCAGCAGGGAACGGACCACCAGGGCGTCGAGGTTCGCCAGCCGCTCGGCGGTGGTCCACCAGAGCAGCAGGAACACCGGGCCGAGCGGAACCAGCGCGAACGACTCCTGGACGCTGTGCAGTCGGAAGCCGTTGCCCAGCGGCGTGCGGAACACCTCGGGAGGGGTGAGCGCGAACAGCAGCGGATAGCTCAGGTAGACGACGCCGCAGAGGAAGAGCAGGAGCGACAGCCCGTACGTGAACCAGCCGGTGATCGAGTTGGCGCCCAGCCAGGCCCAGTCCCGCCAGGTCGCCGGGTCGCGCAGGATCGCCCACAGCCGCACCGGCCAGCCGCCCTCAGGTGCGGGCAGGTAGGGCCGGTCCACCGGTTCGCCGAGTCGGTCCGCGGCCCACCGGCGGTGCAGGTCCGCGAACCAGCGCACCAGGACGGTCGCAAGCAGGGTCAGCGGGATGCCGACCCCGAGCGGGACGACCGCCACCGAGGTGATCCAGAGCGTCAGCAGGCCGAAGCCGAGGACCGCGCCGAGCAGCAGCACCAGCGACCGGCCCAGCAGACCCACTCGCAGAGCGAGACCTTGTTTCATCGTGCTCCGTCATCGTGCGTCGGTACGGCGGTGCCGCGTCAGGTGACCGGCCCGCCGGCCGGCCGGTGCCGGGCCGTCGTCGCGGGCCGTCGTCGCGGGCCGTCGTCGCGGGCCGGAAGTCGATGATGACCGGTCGGCGCGGGGCCGCGCACTGGGGTTATCTCCACCATCGCGGAGGTCCAGCACCCGTGTTCCCGGCCCTCGTGACCGTGAGGCTGGAGTGGCCGGAGGACGTGGTGCGGCAGGCCGTGCCCCACGCCCCATGCCCTCCCGGATCCCACGTCCCACATCCCGGGACCCGAGTCCCGCCTCACAAGTCCCAAGTCCCAAGTCCCAAGTCCAGGAGGACACCCGATGCCCCGGAACACCGCTCACCCGCGACCCGCTCGGCAGGCATACCTGACGCTGGCCCTGGCCGTGGCACTGACAGGGACGCTCACCGCCTGCGAGACGTCCGCTGCGGCGCAGGGCACCGCCCACACCCCGACCGGCCGGCCCGGCGCGGCGACGGCCCACTCGGCCCGGCTGACCGCGCTCGCCCAGCGGGACGTGGACGCCGGAGCACCCGGCGTGATCGTACGGGTCGACAAGGGCGAGGGCCGGGTGACCGAGATCGCCCGGCAGGCGCCCTGGACCAGGACCGACCACACGCTCACCGCGAGCGACCGGTTCCGGATGGGCTCCAACACCAAGACGATGGTCGCCACCGTGGTTCTCCAACTGGCCACCGAGGACCGGCTCCAGCTGACGGACCCGGTCGAGAAGTGGCTGCCCGGTCTCGTCCCGAACGGGAACTCGATCACCCTGCGGATGCTGCTCAACCACACGAGCGGCCTGTTCGACTACACCCACGACCCGGACGTCCTGAAGGCGTTCACCGGCCAGGACACCCGGCGGTGGACCCCCGGGGAGCTGATCGCCGCCGGTGTCCGGCACGAGCCGCTGTTCGCGCCCGGCACGGACTACTCCTACAGCAACACCAACTACATCGCGCTCGGCCTGGTCGCCGAAAAGGCCACCGGACACAGCCTGGACGACCTGATCCAGCGGCGGATCGCCGGACCGCTGCATCTGAAGAACACGTACCTGGTCACCGGCGCCGACGCCAGGTCCGAGGACGGGTCCAAGAGCGGTTCCGAGAACGGCTCCAAGGCCGTGCAGAGGCCCGCCCTGGCCCACGGTTACGAACCGGATGCCGCCCACATCGGCCCGCTGCTCCCTCCGGGCACACCCGCCGGAACCGCGTTCGCGGGCCCGCAGCGGCCCGCCGGACACGTCGACACCACCTGGATCAACTCCAGTACGGAGTGGGCCGCCGGCGGCATCGTCTCCACCGCGCAGGACTGGGCCCGCTTCTCCGGCGCGCTGCTGTCCGGCAAGCTCCTGCCGCCCGCCCGGCTGAAGGAGATGCGCACGACCGTCGCCGAGGAGGCCGAGTTCCCGAACCGGCGATACGGGCTAGGCCTGGAGCAGGTGGTCACGCCCTGTGGCACGGTCTGGGGCCACAACGGCGAGGTCCCCGGCTACTCCAGCGAGAACTACACCGACGCCACCGGCCGCCGTACGGTCTCCGTCCTCACCGGCACGATCTTCGGCCTGGTCCCGCCGAAGGCCGGCGCCGCCAACCGGGCCCTGGTGGACGCGGCGGTCTGCACGATGCTCGGCAAGCCGATCCCCGCGGCACCCGCACCGACCGCCTCCTGACTCCCGGGGGCACGCCCGCCCCCGTTCACCCACCGCACCACACAGCGCTACACCGCATCGCAAAGAAGGTTCTTCAGCCATGTCCGCACTAGCCAGATGGTGCTTCCGGCACCGCCTCCTCGTCGTCGGGATCTGGGTCGTCGTACTGGTCGCGCTCGCCGTGCCGTACGCGGCACTCGGCGCCCGGTACTCCGACGCGTTCACCCTGCCGGGGACCGAGTCGTCGAAGGCGCAGGAACGGCTCCAGGCGTCCGAACCCCGGCAGGCCGGGGACAGCGACCAGATCGTGGTGCACGTACGCCGCGACGGGTCGGTCCGGGACGCCGCCGTCCGGCACAAGGTGACCTCGATGCTGCACCGCGTCGCGGAACTCCCCTCCGTCGCCTCGGTGACCAGCATGTACGGGCCCGCGGGAGCACCCCGGATCAGCGAGGACGGCAGGACCGCCTACGCCACGGTGACGTTCGACGCGCGGGCGGACCGGATACCGGCCGCCGACGTCACCCGGGTCGTCGACACCGCTCGGGCCGCGCGTGACGCGAATCTGCAGGTGGAACTGGGCGGCGAGGCCATCAGCTCCGTGGCCGAGGGCGGGACGCAGAGCACCGAGGCGATCGGGCTGGTCGCCGCCGGCATCATCCTCTTCGTCGCCTTCGGGTCGCTGCTGGGGATGCTCGTACCCCTGCTGGTCGCGGGCGCCGCGCTCGGCGCCGGACTCATCGCCGTGGGGCTGACCTCGCACGTGATGACCCTGGGCAGCGACGCCCCGACGGTCGCGGCCCTCATCGGGCTCGGAGTCGGCATCGACTACGCCCTGTTCATCGTCAACCGCCACCGGACCGGACTCCAGGCCGGTCTGGCACCCGAGCAGGCGGCGGTACGGGCACTGGACACCTCAGGGCGGGCGGTGGTCTTCGCGGGCCTCACGGTCGTCGCCGCCCTCCTCGGACTGCTCGTGCTGCGGATCGGCCCTCTCACCGGGATGGGGGTCAGCGCGGCGACGGCCGTCCTGTTCATGGTGATCGCGGCCGTGACCCTGCTGCCGGCCCTGCTCGGCCTCTTCGGGGGCAGACTGCTGAACAGGCGTCAGCGGCGGGCCATGACCGCTCGGGCCCGAGAGGCCGGTCGGGCACACCTCCGTACGCAGCCGCAGCCTCAGACGCAATCGCAATCGCAATCGCAGCCGCACGGGACGGCGGGGTCCCGGGGGCGCTGGGCCGCGCGGGTCGAGCGCCGCAGGACGCTGTTCGCCCTGGCCGCGCTTCTCGTCGTCACCGTCCTCTCGCTGCCCGCGCTGTCGCTGCGGCTGGGGAGTTCGGACGCCGGCAACGACCCGAAGGGCACCACCACCAGGGCCGCCTACGACCTGCTCGCCCAGGGCTTCGGCGCGGGCTCCAACGGCCCGTTGGTGCTGGTCGCGGAGCTGGGCGCGCCCGGCGACGGGCCGGCCCTGAACCGACTGGTCTCGGCCGTGCGCGGTACGCCCGGTGTGGCATCGGTGACGCCGGGGCCGGTCACCGGGGAGACGGGCGGCGCGGCGACCGGACTGTCCGTGATCGAGGTGGTCCCGGTCGGCGCGCCGCAGGACGAGGCCACCGTCGACCTGATCACGCACCTGCGGGAGGACGTCGTCCCCTCCGCCGAGCGTGGGAGCACCCTGACGGTCCACGTCGGTGGGGCGACCGCCGCCTCCGGCGACCTGGCCGACCTGCTGGCGGGCAAGCTGCCGCTGTTCCTCGGGGTGATCGTCGGGCTCGGCTGCCTGCTGCTGATGGTGGCGTTCCGCAGCATCCTGGTGCCGCTGACCGCGGCCCTGATGAACCTGCTCGCCTCGGCGGCGTCCTTCGGAGTGGTCGTCGCCGTCTTCCAGTGGGGCTGGGGCTCCGAGCTCCTGGGCCTGGGGAAGGCCGGGCCGGTGGAGGCCGAGCTTCCGGTGATCATGCTGGCGATCCTCTTCGGCCTGTCCATGGACTACCAGGTCTTCCTGGTCAGCCGCATGCACGAGGAGTGGGAGCGCACGCGCGACAACCACCGCGCGATCCGGATCGGCCAGGCCGAGACGGGGCGGCTGATCAACGCCGCCGCCCTGATCATGATCTGCGTGTTCACGGCCTTCGTGCTCGGCGGTGAGCGGGTCATCGCCGAGTACGGCGTGGGACTGGCCGCGGCTGTCGCGATCGACGCCTTCGTCCTGCGTACCGTGCTGGTCCCGTCGCTGATGCATCTGCTGGGACGGGCGAACTGGTGGCTGCCGGCCTGGCTGGAGCGGATCCTGCCGCGGGTGTCCATCGAGGGCGCGCCCGGCCCCGTACCGGGAGCGGAGCCGGAAGCGGAGTCAGCCCTTCGCGCCCCTGTCCGCCCCGCACCGATCGCCACCGCCCCGGTTGTCTTCGCCCCGGCTGTCTCCACCCCGGTCCTCTCCGCCCCGGTCGTCCCCGTGCCGGTCGTCGCTGTGCCGCAGGAGAGCAGGCCGCATGCTCCCAAGTCGGTTGCCGTGGCGTACCTATGGTGGTTCTTCCTGGGTCTGTTCGGCGTGCACCACTTCTATCTCGGCAGGAGCGGGCGGGGGCTGCTGCACCTGTTCACCCTCGGCATCTGCGGACTGGGGTGGCTGGCCGACGCGTTCACCCTGCCCCGCCAGGTCAGGAGCGCGAACGCCCGCTGACCACGGCCGCCGGCCGCCGACCGACGGATAGGTC
>NZ_JBHXTO010000098.1:0-36281 GCF_042677425.1 Streptomyces sp. NPDC127119
TTCGGGGGCAGCGCCCCCGAGTCAGATCAGGGCGCGGCCCAGTAGATACACCGCCGGGGCCGCCGCGGCCAGTGGGAGTGCGACGCCTGCCGTGAAGTGCACGAACTTCGACGGGTAGTCGTAGCTGGCGACCCGGTGTCCGACCAGCGCGCAGACCCCCGCCCCGGCCCCGAGCAGCGCACCGCCCGCCCCCAGATCCGTCAGCCCGCCCAGGGCGACCCCCGCCCCCGCCGCCGCGAGCAACGCGACCACCACGGACGCCGCCGTCGGCAACGGCAGGGCCCGCGCCAGCACCGCCGCCGCGACCGCCACCCCGCCCACGACCACCGCGTCCGGCTCCGCCGCCAGATACCCGGTCGCGATGATCGCCAGCGCCGCCGAGACGACCGTGGCCATCAGACCGAGCATCCGCTCGTCGGCTCCGGCGTGGCTGCGCAGCTGGAGGACCAGGGTCAGCAGGACCCAGACGCCGAGCGTGCCGAGAATCGCGGCGGGCGCGTTCTCGCGCCCGGCCACGAGCAGGGCCACGTCAGCTGTGAGCGCACCCGCGAAGGCGAGCGCGATGCCCTGCCGCGCGGGCCACATCCCGTTGAGCCGGAACCAGCCCGCCGCGGTCACGGCCTGAAGGATCACCAGCGGTACGACCAGCGCGTACTGCCCGACCGCCGCCGCGCCGGCGAGCAGCAGTCCGAGGACCCCCGTCAGCACGGCCGGCTGTCCGCCGGGTTCGATGATCGGCGAACGTCCCTCGGCACGGGCGCGCTGGGCGTCGGTGACCCGGGTGTTGCCGGTGACGGTCGCCGGACCGTAGCCGGCCCCGCCGTCGGCCGACGCGGGCACGGGCGCGGGCACAGGGTTCCCGGTGCCCGGAGCCTGCTGACTCGGCATGGGCTGCCCGACGACCCCGTACTGAGCCCCGGCCCCGTACTGCTGCTGCGCCCCGTACGACGCCTCCGCCGGACCCTGCTGCGGGAGGTACGCCGTGTCCGCGGCCGGAGCGGCGGGCGCGACCGGCCGGAGCGGGGGCTGGACCTGGGTCTCCCAGGTCTGGCCCTCCCACTGCTGGGTGTACTGCTGCTGCACGGCGGCCTCGTCGTACTGCTGCTGCTGACCGGGCCACCCGGCCTGCGGCGCCTGCTGGGCCTGATGCGCCTGCTGTTGGTACGGGTCGTATCCCTCGTAGGGAACCTGGCCCTGGCCCTGGCCCTGGCCTTGTCCTTGGTACGGGCCCTCGTAGGGCCCCTCGTACGGCTGATCGCTCATCGTCCCGTCACCCTCCTGCGAACGGCGGGAGCACCTCGACCGTGCCGCCCTCGGCCAGCCGTACCGTCTCATGTCCGCGGGTACCCACGGGATCGCCGTCGATGAGGAACGAGCATCGCAGCAGGACGCGGGCGAGTTCGCCGGAGTGTCGCTCGCGTGCCGCGTCGAGCGCCTGCGCGAGGGTCTCCGCCTCGTACGGCTCCTCGGCGACGCCTGCCGCGGCCTTGGCGGCGGCCCAGTAACGCACTGTGCCCTGTGCCATCTGGTTCCTCGATCTTCGGTCAGCGGTGAAAGAAAACGGGTGACGGACCCCGCCAGGCTAGCCCGCGTGCGCGGCGGCCCATTCCCCGATGCGGGACAGGAGTTCGTCGTCCGCCGCGTTCTCCGCGTGCCCCATGCCGCGCTCCAGCCACAGGTCCGCGTGGCCGCCGGACGCGGCGGCCAGCATCCGCGGATGGTCCACGGGGAAGTAGCCGTCCCGGTCGCCGTGGACGATCAGGAGAGGGGTGGGGGCGATGAGGGGAACCGATTCCACCGGGGAGGACGGGACCGGGTCCCATTCGCGGTGATAGATGCGGGTTCGCAGGCCGTAGCGGCCGACCGCGCGGCCCACCGGCCGCGTTACCAGCCAGTGCAGGCGCCGCATAGGGGCCGTACCGCGGTAGTACCAGCGAGCGGGTGCGCTGACCGAAACCACCGCGTCCGAATGCGCTCCCGTGCGCCCCTCGTGCTCCTGATCGCTCTTCGGGTGCAGCGCCGCGTGCCGGAGCACCACCGAGCCGCCCATGGAGAATCCGACGGTGACCACCCGGGTGTGACCGAGTTCTCTCGCCCACTCCACCGCCGCCGCCAGATCGAGCACCTCGCGGTCGCCGACCGTGGAACGTCCGCCGGAGGCGCCGTGCCCGCGGAAGGAGAAGGTGACCACGGCCGCGTACTGCGCGAACGCCGTCGCCGCCCGCCGGACGTGCGGACGTTCCAGATCGCCCGTGAACCCGTGCGCCACCACGATGACCAGGCCGGTTCCGGGCCCACCCGCGTCGGAACCACCGGATGGAGCAGATGTGCCGGACGTGTCCGATGTGTTCTTTCCGGGCTCGTACGCTGCGTCGATCGTCACCCCGTCGGCGGTGCGCAGAAACTTTCTCAGCACCCCTCGCGAAGATCCTTCCGAAGCACTTTCCGTACATCCACCCGCCGTCTCAGGTTCTGGACGAATGAAAGATCGCGTCACATGACCTGCCGGACCTTGGCTCATGTGGGCTATTCTCCTTGGCAGAGGACTCGGGCAGAGAAGCCCCCGGGTCCTTTTGCGCTTTCTGGAGCGTTGTATACGAACGCTGTATACGACGTTGAGCAGTGCCGAAAACGTCCTCGCAGGGACCGAGGAGGAACCAGACGTTATGGGCGAGCGAACCGTGCGTGACCGTAGGACGACCCAGGCAGGTGGGGTGCGATGAGTTCTCTGCTGCTCCTTACCAATGCCCTTCAGCCGTCGACGGAGGTGCTTCCTGCCCTCGGCCTCCTGCTGCACAACGTGCGCGTGGCCCCGGCGGAGGGGCCCGCACTCGTCGACACCCCAGGTGCCGACGTCATTCTCATCGACGGCCGCCGTGACCTCCCGCAGGTCCGCAGCCTCTGTCAGCTGCTGCGCTCCACCGGGCCCGGCTGTCCACTCGTCCTCGTCGTGACGGAGGGCGGCCTCGCGGCCGTCACCGCCGACTGGGGCATCGACGACGTGCTGCTCGACACAGCGGGTCCGGCGGAGGTCGAGGCGCGGCTGCGGCTGGCCATGGGCCGCCAGCAGATCGTCAACGACGACTCCCCCATGGAGATCCGCAACGGCGACCTCTCCGTGGACGAGGCCACCTACAGCGCCAAGCTCAAGGGCCGGGTCCTCGACCTGACCTTCAAGGAGTTCGAGCTCCTCAAGTACCTCGCCCAGCACCCCGGCCGCGTCTTCACCCGCGCCCAGCTGCTGCAGGAGGTCTGGGGCTACGACTACTTCGGCGGTACGCGGACGGTCGACGTGCACGTACGACGGCTGCGCGCGAAGCTCGGCCCCGAGCACGAGTCGCTGATCGGAACCGTCCGGAACGTCGGTTATCGATTCGTTACTCCGGAGAAGGTGGACCGGGCGGCGGACGAGGCGAAGGCCAAGGCCGCACAGCCAAAGCCGGAGGATGCGGACGAGACGGCGCACCTCGACGCGGCCGGTGCCGCGAAGGCCCCGGCGGCCGCCCCGGCGAAGGTGCAGGAAGAAGCCGTACGACCTGCCCAGCGGTAGGTCCATCCGCGTAGACTCCGCGCGTGGCCAAGGTGACTCGGGATGATGTGGCACGACTGGCGGGTACCTCGACCGCCGTCGTCAGCTATGTCATCAACAACGGACCCCGGCCGGTTGCCCCGGCCACGCGCGAGCGTGTACTCGCCGCGATCAAGGAGCTGGGGTACCGGCCCGACCGGGTCGCCCAGGCCATGGCGTCGCGGCGAACGGACCTCATAGGCCTGATCGTGCCGGACGCGCGCCAGCCCTTCTTCGGGGAGATGGCGCACGCGGTCGAACAGGCCGCGTCCGAGCGCGGGAAAATGGTGCTCGTCGGCAACTCCGACTACGTCGGCGAGCGCGAGGTCCACTATCTGCGGGCCTTTCTCGGTATGCGGGTCTCGGGGCTCATCCTCGTCAGCCACGCGCTGAACGATCTGGCCGCCGCCGAGATCGAGGCGTGGGACGCGCGGGTGGTGCTGCTGCACGAGCGGCCCGAGGCGATCGACGACGTCGCGGTCGTCACGGACGACGTGGGTGGCGCGCATCTCGCCACGCAGCACCTCCTTGAGCACGGGTACGCGTACGTGGCCTGTCTCGGCGGTGTCGCGGAGACCCCCACGGTCGGTGACCCGGTCTCCGACCACGTCGAGGGGTGGCGGCGGGCGATGCACGAGGCGGGGCGCTCGACCGAGGGTCGCCTCTTCGAGGCGCTCTACAACCGGTACGACGCGTATCAGGTGGGGCTGCGGCTGCTGGCCGGGCCCGATCGGCCGCCGGCGATCTTCTGCTCCACGGACGACCAGGCGATCGGGGTGCTGCGGGCGGCTCGTGAGCTGCGGATCGATGTGCCGGGGGAGTTGGCTGTCGCGGGGTTCGACGACATCAAGGAAGCGGCGTTGACTGATCCGCCGCTCACCACTATCGCGAGCGATCGGTCCGCGATGGCTCGGGCCGCCGTTGATCTTGTGCTTGACGACGGGCTTCGGGTGGCCGGGGCTCGGCGGGAGCGGTTGAAGTTGTTCCCGTCTTCTTTGGTCGTGCGGCGGTCCTGCGGCTGCGGGTAGCTCCGCCGGGTGGGTCGGTTATCGGCTGCGGGTGCGTCGTGGCTGGTCGCGCAGTTCCCCGCGCCCCTGAAAGCAAAAGCAGGGCGCCGGTCCTTACCCGAGCAGCAAGAACCGACGCCTGCTCTCCTTGCTCTAGAACAGCAGGTTGTACTGGTTGAAGCCTGTGCCCAGGCTGGTGCGGGTGGCGAACAGGTCCGACGAGGCCTTGTTCGTGCCCTTGTAGAGCCAGAGCTTGCCCGTCGAGTCACGGGTGATGACGTCGGCGATGCCGTCGCCGCTCACGTCGCCGCTGGAGACGTACGACGTGAAGTTCCAGCCGGTACGGGCCTTGATGCGGGCCGACCAGGGGGTCTTCTCCTTGCCCGTGCCGCGGTAGAGCCACAGCGTGCCGTCCGTGGAGCGGACGAGCAGGTCGGGCTTGCCGTCGCCGGAGAGGTCGCCGTGGCCGAGGACCTTGACGTTCTTCCAGGCGCCGCTGACGACCTTGACCTTGCCGTAGAACTGGCCGTTGCCGCGCCCCGGGTAGAGGTAGACCGAGCCGTCGGCGTCCACCGCGACCAGGTCCGGGCGGGCGTCGCCCGTCATGTCACCGGGGATCGCGTACGACTTGTAGCCGCCCCACACCGAACTGATCTGCATCCAGGCCCAGTCACCGACGGAGTGGTCCATGTAGCTGCGGTACAGCTTGCCGTCGGTCTTGTCGCGGATGATCAGGTCCTGGTAGTAGTCCCGGTCCAGGTCCGCCTGGAGGCCCCAACTGGCGCTCTGCCAGTTGGCACCCTGGTAGGCGCGCTGCGCGAGCCCGGTGCCCGTGCTGTTCTGCTGGAAGAGACCGCCGGACGGCGTGCGCGCGAGCAGGTCGGCGCGGCCGTCGTACGACAGGTCCGCGTCGTCGATGCGCGGCTGGGCCGCCCAGATGTACGAGCTGACCTTGGTGAAGACCGGGTAGGCACCCTTGGCGGTGCAGCCCGCGACGCCCCAGGAGACGATGCCGGCGATCTTGCCGCCGACGACCAGCGGGCCGCCGGAGTCACCGTTGCAGGGGCTGTTCGTGCCCTCGTCGGCGCCGCTCGCGGGAGTGCCCGCGCAGGCCATCGAGCCGGCGATGAAGTAGTCCCCGTCGAGGACGGACGCCATCGCGCTCTTGCAGGTCGCGTCGGCGACGAGCGGCAGGTTCGCCTTCTTCAGCTTCGTCGACAGGGTGGCGTCGTCGGCGCCGGAGGTCAGACCCCAGCCGTAGACGGTGCCGGTGGTGCCGCTCTTGTAGAGCGCGCTGTCGTCGGACGCGGCCAGGCGCAGGGTCGGCCGGTCCAGCAGCGGGGTGTCCAGGGTGAGGACCGCGATGTCGTTCTGGGTGGTGTCGGCGTTGTAGCGGGGGTGCGTCCACTGGCGGAAGACGCCCGTGGCGGTGCCGTTCGTGTAGTCGTCGAGGTCGGTCGTGCCGGCCAGGACCGCGCCGTTGCCCACCCAGTCCAGACCCGCGACGCAGTGGGCCGCGGTGAGGACCTTGTTCGGGGCGACGAGCGTGCCGCCGCAGAAGTAGCCGTCGCCGGTGGCCGGGTCGTAGTAGCCGAGCTGGACCATCCACGGGGCACTGGCGATGGTGGTCTCGCCGCCGCCGATGATGAACGGGGACTTCGCGGGCGAGGCGTCGTCCGGGGTCTCGCCGGTCGCCTTCGCGGCGTCGACGATCCGGTCGCGCAGTTCCTTCGTGGAGGCGGCCGGCTTCGCGGGCTGCGCCAGGCTCGTGTCGGGCAGTCCCCCGGTGGGGCCGTCCGCGGCGGTGGCCGGCTGGGCCGCGAGAACGCCGGCGCAACTCAGCGCCAGCGCGAGGGCGGCCGCCGGGAGCGCCGTGGCCTGGCGTCTCCAGCGGCTGCGCAGAGCAGGTATCACTCAGGGCTCCTGAGATGGTGGAGTGTGGACGTCCATGGCGGTGGTGTGTCCTGAACCCGCCAAGCCTGCGGCTCGCAAACCCCTCTGCACACGCATTTCACAGCAGGCCGACAAGTGTTCGTCCGCCGCTTCCTCCACATCACTGTGCGGCAACCCGCCGTTTCCCCGGTATCACTGGGCTCCGGCGTCTTTATATCGGGCATACGAGGTTCTGTCGGGCTTCTCAGGGAGCACTCAGGGAGCTCTCATGGTCGGGCGACAGAGTCTTACTCATGACCGAGAGCTTCCGCCGCAGCGGCGAGTACCCCCAGGGCGACCAGCAGCAGTCCGCGTACTCAGGACAGCCGTACGAGCAGTCGCACGAGCAGCCGTACGCCTCCTCCCCCTCCTCCTCACACCCCGCCTCCTCCCCCGTGAACCCGGAGTGGCCGCCTCCGCCGGCGTACCAGCCGGCCGCGGCCGGCGGCGCACCCGGAGCCGGAGGCGCGCAGGGCGACGCCCCCACCGCCCTCCTCACGGAGCCGGTGTCCGCGGCGCCCGCCGCGCCCCGCAAGCGCGCCAAGGGCCCGCTGGCCCTGCTCGCCGCCGTGGCGATAGCCGCCGCGGCCGTGGGCGGCGGTACCGCGTACGCCTTCCAGGAGCTGACCGGCAACGACACCGCGGCCGGCAGCGCGAGCAGCACCAGCGTCGTGGCCACGAGCAAGAAGGGCACGGTCGCCGGGGTCGCCGAGGCGGTCAGCCCGAGCATCGTCGAGATCAGCGCGACCTCGAACGCGGGCTCCTCCACCGGTTCCGGCGTGGTCATCACGACCGGCGGCGAGATCATCACCAACAACCACGTGATCTCGGGCGCCTCCCAGATCAAGGTGCAGCTGAGCAACGGCAAGTCGTACACCGCGAGCGTCGTCGGCACCGACAGCAAGAAGGACCTCGCGCTGATCAAGCTGGAGAACGCGCCGGCGGGGCTCACCCCCGCGACGCTCGGTAACTCCGACGCCGTCAAGGTCGGTGACGAAGTCGTGGCGATCGGCTCCCCCGAGGGCCTGACCGGCACCGTCACCAGCGGCATCGTCTCCGCGCTCGACCGGGACGTCACCGTCTCCACGGACGAGAGCCAGGGCCAGCAGCAGCAACAGCAGGGCGGCGGAAACGGCAGCGGCAGCGAGCAGTGGCCGTTCGAGTTCGGCGGCCAGGAGTTCAACGGCGACACCGGTTCGTCGACGACGACGTACAAGGCCCTGCAGACCGACGCGTCCCTCAACCCGGGCAACTCCGGCGGCGCGCTGATCGACATGAACGGCAACATCATCGGCATCAACTCCGCGATGTACTCGGCCGCCACGGACTCCTCGTCCTCCTCGACCGCCGGCAGCGTCGGCCTCGGCTTCGCCATCCCGGTCAACACCGTCAAGGCCGACCTGGCCTCGCTGCGGTCCGGCGGCTCCGACAGCTGAGCCACGCCCCCTCCCGACCGACCCGCCCCAGACCCCGGAGGTCGTCATGCAGAGCAAGCAGGTCACGCGGATCAAGACCGTGCCCCACACCCTCACCGGCGGCGACCCGTCCGGATTCGCCCTGGCCCTCGCGGTGGCCCACGAGCTGCACGCGCCGGCGCCCCGCGCACCCGAGATGGCCACCGCGCGGGCCCCGCGCGCCGCCGCCCGCCGCAGCGGCGCCGCGGCCCGCGCCCGCCGTACCGTACGAGGCTGATCCCGGCCGCCGGCTCTACGAGAACAGCCCCGAAACGTGCGAGGCTGAAAGCGCCCCGACCACGTCCCACCGCACCCGAGGAACTGACCGCGATGAGCCCCGCCGAAGGCGACCGTGAACCCCAGCGCATCCTGATCGTCGACGACGAGCCGGCCGTGCGCGAAGCACTCCAGCGCAGTCTCGCCTTCGAGGGGTACGGCACGGAGGTGGCCGTCGACGGCGCGGACGCGCTGGAGAAGTCCATCGCGTACCAGCCGGACCTGGTCGTCCTCGACATCCAGATGCCGCGCATGGACGGCCTGACCGCCGCCCGCCGGATGCGCGGCGCGGGCACGACGACGCCGATCCTGATGCTCACCGCCCGTGACACGGTCGGCGACCGGGTCACCGGACTCGACGCGGGCGCCGACGACTACCTGGTGAAGCCGTTCGAACTGGACGAGCTGTTCGCGCGGGTACGGGCCTTGCTGCGGCGCAGTTCGTACGCCGCCGCCGCGGTCGGCGCCCCGGCGGACGACGCGCTGACCTTCGGTGACCTGCGCATGGATCTCGCGACCCGTGAGGTCACGCGGGCTGGGCGGCCTGTCGAGCTGACGCGCACGGAGTTCACCCTGCTGGAGATGTTCCTGGCCCATCCGCGCCAGGTCCTCACGCGGGAGCAGATCCTGAAGGCGGTCTGGGGCTTCGACTTCGAGCCGTCGTCCAACTCGCTGGACGTGTACGTGATGTACCTCCGCCGCAAGACGGAAGCGGGCGGCGAGCCGCGTCTTGTGCACACGGTGCGGGGTGTGGGGTATGTCCTGCGGTCGGGCGGGGCGGAGTGAAGAGGCTCGTACGCCGGTTCACCTCCCTGCCGATCCGGGCCCGGCTGTCCCTCCTGGTGGCGGCGGCGGTGGCATTCGCGGTGGCTGCGGTGTCGGTGACCTGCTGGTTCATCGTGCAGGGGAAGCTGTACGACCAGCTGGACAACGACCTGGAGAAGACTCTGGGGATGCGGGGCATCGAGGCCCAGGCCGAGGCGGCGGTCACGAACTGTTCAGCCACCCCGACGCCGCTGAACAGCGACAACGGTCCCCCGCGGAGCGGCTACTTCCAGCTGGTCATGGAGGACGGAACACCCTGTGTCCTGTCGTTCTCCACGGGCTCGGTCAACGTCACCCAGGACGACAAGGACATCATCGAGGACGCGGACACCACGCGTGGCAACTTCCGCAACGGCACCGACGCGGACGGGAACGACGTACGTGTCATGGTCCTCCCGGGACTGACCGTCACCGACCCCAACACGCAGACCTCGTCCAAGGCCGCCCTTCTCGTCGCCCTCCCCCTGAAGAACACCCAGGGCACCCTCAACGACCTCGCTCTGATCCTGCTCCTCGTCTCCGGCATCGGAGTACTCGGAGCCGGCGCCGCAGGACTCGCGGTCGCCCGTGCCGGTCTGCGCCCCGTCGACAAGCTCACCGAGGCGGTCGAGCACGTGGCCCGTACGGAGGACCTCTCCGTGCGCATCCCCGTCGAGGACGCGAGCGAGGACGAGATCGCCCGCCTCTCCCGTTCCTTCAACTCGATGACCGCCTCCCTCGCCAACTCCCGTGAGTTGCAGCAGCAGCTCATCGCCGACGCCGGGCACGAGCTGCGCACCCCGCTCACCTCCCTCCGTACGAACATCGAGCTGCTCACCCGCAGCGAGGAGACGGGCCGGCCCATCCCCCCGGCGGACCGCAAGGCGCTGCTCGCCTCGGTGAAGGCGCAGATGACCGAACTGGCCGCGCTCATCGGCGACCTGCAGACGCTGTCGCGGTCGGACGCGGGTACGCCGGCCGACCGTGTGCAGGTGGTCGCGCTGCAGGACACCGTGGAGTCGGCCCTGCGCAGGGCCCGGCTGCGCGGCCCGGAGCTGACGATCACGGCGGACGTGCACCCGTGGTTCGTCCGGGCGGAGCCCACCGCGCTGGAGCGGGCCATCGTCAACATCCTCGACAACGCGGTGAAGTTCAGCCCCGAGGGCGGCGCGATCGACGTCACGCTCAGGGGCGGCGAACTGACCGTACGGGATCACGGTCCGGGTGTGCCCGCCGATGAACTCCCGCACGTCTTCGACCGCTTCTGGCGTTCCCCGAGCGCCCGCGCACTCCCCGGCTCGGGCCTCGGCCTGTCGATCGTGGCGCGTACGGTCCAGCAGTCGGGCGGGGACGTGGCGTTGAGCCCGGCCCCGGGCGGCGGCACGATCGCGACGATCCGCCTGCCCGGGGCGCCGACTCCGCCGCCCGCGCTGGACGGGGACTGACCGGGGACCGGCCGGGACCGACCGGGCGGCCTCAGCCCGCCTGTGCCGGGGTCGACGGGGTCTGCTTCATACCGTCGACGACGGCGCGGTTCTTGATGGCCATGGTGAAGTTCACCGTGCCGGACTTGATCAGGATGCCCTCTTCCTTGACCGGCTTCACCTGGACATTGCGCGCGCCGAGGTAGACATGGCTCTTCTTGTCGAAGATCCATTCCTCGCGCTGGCCGCTGGTCTCGTCCAGCCGGGCCACCGCCACACCGTGCCGGCCGGCCGCGTCCACCGCGTCGTCGACGACGACCACGCCCGGGATCTTCGCGGCGGTCTCGAAGAGCGCCGCGTAGAGCTCCGGCGGCGGGTAGCTCTCGGAGAGCAGGTCACCGATGGTGGAGAAGGCCTGCTGGTCGGGGGTGTTCCCCTGCCCCTCGGTCTCCTGGTAGATCTTGGCAAGCAGTGCGTCGGGGTCGGTGGTCAGCCTGGCCAGGTAGTCGTACGACGGACTGCCCATGTGCGCCTTGGGGGTGTTGCCCTGCTCGTCGGGCAGGGTCAGGGTCTCGCCCTCGGAGCTGTCGTTGACGGCGGGGTCGATCAGCCAGCCCTCGACGCCGTCCGCGGACTCCCACATCTGCCGCTTGTGCAGTTCCTCGCTGACCAGGCTGCTCTTGTCGTCGACGGTCTTGACGTGGGTGTCGGCCAGCACGGACTCGATGTAGATGTACTGGCCGGCCTTCACGGTCGGGTGGTCGCCCTCGGCCGCCGCCAGGGAGATCTGGTCCAGCAGCTGGGGCACGCCCTTCGTGGTCGCGGTACCGAGGTCGGTGGTCAGGGCGGGTCCGGTGGCGACTCCGCCCTCCCGCACGCCTTCACCGCCGCCGAGGGTCACGACCCCGGCGACGATCACCGCGGACAGGCCGAACGCCATCGCGGGCAGCGTGATCGCGGGGCGCGGCAGCCGCGACCACCGTGTCTTCGCCGGTGCGGCCGGGGCCGCCGTGCGCTCTTCGCGCTGGACCTGCTCGTGGATCTGGGCCATCAGACGCTCCTTGTGGAACTGGTGACGGCCCGACGGCAGGTCGCGCGCCGTACGGGACAGGAGCTGTGCGTCCTGCTCCCACTCGGACCCGGGACCGGACTCGGAAGAGTCCTGCCGGGGCGTGTTCGCGTTCATCGGTTTCCCTCCTGTGCGGGCCGGATCGCCTTTGCGTGATCGCCTCTTGTCTGTCGGGCGGGGCGGCGGCCTTCCCGATTTCCGCGAACTTTCTCGGCCGCGCCGCCGGCAGCGGTACGCGTCAACTCGCCTCCTTTCCGTCCGAGTTGGATCTCGGCTACCGCCCGCAGCTTCTTACGGGCCCGGGAGAGGCGGGAGGCGACCGTGCCGACGGGGATGCCCAGCGCCTCCGCCGCGGCCTCGTAGTCCAGGCCCTCCCCCAGGCAGAGCGTGACGACCTCGCGCTCGGGTCTGCGCAGGCCGGCGAGGGCGGTCAGGGCCGTGGCGAGCCGCTGCCGGTCGTCGATCCGGCCCGCGACCTCGTCGGCGTGATCGGGCACGGCCGTCTCGGCCGCGGCGGCGGCGCTCGCGGCGCGACGGTAACGCCGGTTGCTGCGGAACTGGTTGCGCGCGGTGTTCGTGGCGATGCCCAGCAGCCAGGGCCGCAGGGAGCCGCCCTCGGGATCGACCCTGTCCCTCAGCCGCCAGGCCTCCATGAAGGTCGACGCCATCACGTCCTCGGCGGTCGACCAGTCCGCCGTCAGCCGGTAGGCGTGGTTGTACACGGCACGGGCGTACGCGTCGAAGAGCTCACCGAAGGCACCCTGATCCCCGGCCCGCACCCGGGTTCGCATATGAGTGGTCACACCCATGAGCTGTACGGCACAGGGGGGCGCCTTCCCGTGAGCTGCGTCACACCGGGATGCGGGCGGTCGCACACGGCCCGGTCAGCCGTCGATGCCGCCGTCCACGGGCTCTCCCGTGGGACCGCTCTCCTCGGGGAGGCCGCTGCCGGGACCGACGGACCGGCCTTCCCACGTACGCACCCGCCATCCGTCGGCGGGGGTCCCGTCGAGGACCACGATCCCGGTGTTCTCCAGCGCGTGGGCCGCCGCGAACTCCACATCGACGTTGTCGGCCCGAGCCGCCGTCCACATACGGATGGCGGCACCGTGACTGACCATGGCCACCGTCGGTACGCCGCTGCCCGCGGCCTCCGCGATCACGGCGTCGAGGCGTCCCAGGGCCTCCACGCCGCTCTCCCCTCCGGGCATACGGAGTTCGACGTCCCCGGCGGACCAGGCGAAGACGGTGGTCATGTACGTCTCGACGGCCTGGGCGTCGCCGCGCATCTCCAGGTCACCGGCGGACAGCTCCCGGAGGCCGTCCCGCACGCGGACCTCAAGACCGGTCCGGGTCGCCAGCGGGGCGGCGGTGAGCTGGGTGCGGAGCAGGGTGGAGGCGTAGAGGGCGCCGATCTCCTCACCGGCCAGCGCGTCCGGCAACGCGTCCGCCTGTCGCAGGCCCAGCGGGGTCAGCCCCGGCCCCGGTTCTGCGGTGTCCAGCAGGTGCTTGAGGTTGGAAGGGGTCTGACCATGGCGAATCAGCAGCAGGCGCATAGGAACGGTCGATCTCCAGAGTGACTGAACAGGAACTTCCACTCTGGCACCCCCGCCCAGATCCAGCCCGCCGCACCCCTCACTCCCCGCCCGACGCCCCCACGAACAGAGCCCAGGGCTCCACCCCGAAGACCAATGCGGGACCGTCCGGGACCTTACTGTCGCGGACGGGGACGAAGCCGGGACAACCGTCGGCGACCTCGACGCAGTTGTTGGCTCCCCCGTCGCTGTAACTCGACTTGCCCCACGCAGCGGTGCGCAGGTCGGGAGTCATGCCGTCGCGCTCACGAACGCCACCCATGAGGCGGCGCCGAAGACGACCACGGGGCCGTTCGCGACCTTGCTGTCGCGGACGGGCACGAGGCCGGGACAGCCGTCGGCGACCTCGACGCAGTTGTTGTCACCCCCGTCGCTGTAGGACGACTTGCGCCACGCAGCGGTGCCGAGGTCAGGGATGTGTTTCATGACCTGTGTTCCTCCAGAACGCCCCGGATGAACACCAGCGAGTCCGACGGGGGCAGCGCCATGTCTCGGAGCCGATCGTAGGACAAACGGTGCCGCAGGACGCTGGTCGGTTCGTCGATCAACTCGCCACCACCGTTGCCTTCCATGTAGGCAACAGCACTTCCGTCTTGCTGCCACAACAAAGTCAGAGAACCGTCGATCAGATGGTGCATTCCGGAAGCGAACGGCAGCACCTGCAGAACGACGTTAGGCCGCAGGGCCACGGCTTCAAGCCGAAGCAACTGGTCAAACCAGGTATTCGCGGTGGCAGCAGGGCGCCGAAACGCGTACTCGTCCATGATGAAACGGACGTTGGGCGCCGGAGTTCGGCTCAGGAGCAGCTGACGCCCCGTTCGAGCCGCCACCTGTTCCTCCACATCCTCGCTGTTGCCTGGTGTTGCCTGAACGCCAGACAACACCTCCCGGGCGAACTCTTCGGTCTGCAACAGACCAGGCACGCCGAGGGTGAGCTTGTGCATGACCCGAGCCGTTGCCTCCAGCTTCATGAACTCCTTGTACTTGTCCTTGAACGCGTCGTGCCGTGCCACCTTCCAGAGCTGAACCAGCAGGTCACCGGACCCGTAATAGCGGTCCAGGTCCTCCATGACCGCCATCTTGGACAGCCGCTTACCCGCCTCCAAGCGGCTCAGGTAGCTCTTGTCGTACGCCGTCTCCTGGGCCAGTTGCCCCAATGACTTGCCGGCCTTCTCCCGCAGGTGTCGAAGGGCCCGACCCAGCCCCGCGAGACCCGACTCCCGCTCAACGTCAACGCGTTCGTCCACGTCACCCCTCACCGTTGCCTGGGCGCCCAGACAACGGGCGCCCTCTTCCGCAGCGTACGACCACACAGTGACGATGGAGGCACGAACGGTAATCGCCGCTCGTCAAAGCCCCGTCCGTCACGAGGAGTTCCGTCATGAGCCGACTCGGTGCGAAAGCCTGCGAGTTGCTGTTGCGCGTACTGCTGCCCGCGCGGGGCCGCCATCGAGCGGTACCCGGCGCGCCCCGCTGCCGGTGCCGACTCAGCGCGGCGCAGGCATGACCGCCCCGCTCCGGCTGCTGCCGTGGACGACCCCCGAGGGCAAGCCCTGTTATCTGAGTACGGACAGTACGCAGAGCAGGCTGTCCCGGCTCGCCGACGACGTGGAGGCGGCCCAACTCGGCTCCGGCGAGCAGGTGCTGGCCGGGGCCAGAGCCGTACTCGCCGACCCGAAGGCGGGCGAACGCGCCCTGCGTTTCGCGCTCACCAGGTCGGTCGAGTCCCTGGCGGACGCACTCCGCGTCGCGGCCAGCCGGGGTGCGCGGGTGCCCTGACCACACGAGCCACGGCACCATCGAGTCACGGCACCACCGTGTCACGGCGACCGCGGCAACCTTTCCCCCGCAGGCGGCGACCAGCAACCGACCGGCTCCCTCCACCCCCACACGAACGGAAGCCGCCCGTGACTGTGCTCCGCAGCAAGGCCCGCCTCCGCACGCGCAGGACCGCCCTGGCCGTCGGCGTCCCGCTGGTCCTGGTCGCCGTCACCGCCGGCTCGGCGAGTGCCGCGACCGCCGCCGGCGCCGCGGCCACCACCCTCACCGTCGCCAAGGACGGCAGCGGGATGTATGCCACCGTCCAGGCAGCCGTGAACGCCGTGCCCGCGAACAACGCCTCGCGTGTCGTGATCTCCGTGAAGCCGGGCACGTACCGCGAGTTGGTGAAGGTCCCGTCGAACAAGCCGCACGTGACGATCCAGGGCAGCGGCGGCAGCCGCAAGGACACCGTCATCGTCTACAACAACGCGGCCGGGACCGCGAAGCCCGGCGGCGGTACGTACGGGACCAGCGGCAGCGCGACCGTCGCCGTGGAGGCGGACGACTTCCAGGCCCGTAACCTCACGCTCTCCAACGACTTCGACGAGGGCGCCAACCAAAGCCTCAGCGGTCACCAGGCCGTGGCCCTGCGGACCGCCGCCGACCAGGTCTTCCTCGACGGCGTGATCGTCGAGGGCGACCAGGACACCCTGCTGCTCGACACCGCCGCCAAGGAGAAGCTCGGCCGCGTCTACGTCCGCAACTCCTATGTCATCGGGAACGTCGACTTCATCTTCGGCCGCGCCACCGCCGTGATCGACCAGTCGGTGATCACCCTGAAGAAGCGCTGGGACGGCTCCTCGGCGGGGTACATCACCGCTCCCAGCACCGCCGCCGACCGCAAGGGCATCCTCGTCAACCGCTCGGCCGTCAACGGTGACGTGTCCGCCGGGACCTTCTACCTCGGCCGCAACTGGCACGCGGGCGGCGACGCGACCCTCGATCCGCAGGCCACCGTCCGCGACTCCACGCTGAGCGCGGCGATCAGGTCGACGCCGTGGGTGGACATGGGCGGCTTCTCCTGGAAGGACGACCGTTTCGCGGAGTACAGGAACACCGGTCCCGGCTCGGGCGCCGCGAGCGGCGACCGCCCGCAGCTGACCGACGCCCAGGCCGGCGGCCAGGAGGTCGCGGACTGGCTGGGCGGCTGGACCCCGACCGCCTCCTGACCCGGGGAGCCCGCGCTACGGGCTCGGCTGGAGCAGCGGCATGGTCGTCTCCGTCGGGAGCGGGCCCGCCAACTGCGCGTACGTGCCCCCGTACGCGAGCAGTTCCTCGTGCGTGCCCTGCTCCACCAGCCGTCCGCCGTCCACGACGAGGATCCGGTCGGCGTCCGGGGCGAGCGTCAGATCGTGGGTGATCAGCACGGTCGTCCGGCCGGACACCAGACGCCGCAGCGGCTGCACGACCCTGCGCGCGGCGAGCGCGTCGAGTCCGGCGGTCGGTTCGTCGAGTACGAGGACGGGGGCGGCCCGGAGCATCGCGCGGGAGATGGCCACCCGCTGGAGCTGCCCACCGGACAGCACGGCCGTGCCGGGCGTGATCAGCGTCTCGTACCCGTCGGGCAGGGAGCGGACGAACTCGTGGGCGTCCGCGTCCCGCGCGGCCTGCTCGATCTCCGCGTCCGTCGCGCCCGGCCGGCCGCAGGCGATGTTCTCGCGGATCGTGCCGTGCAGGACCAGGGTCTCCTGGGGCAGCAGGGCCACGTTCTCGCGCAGGAACTCCAGGGTGACGTCCGTGAGCGGGACGCCGTCCAGGCAGATCACCCCCGCGGAGGGGTCGTAGAACCGGGTCAGGAGTTTGGTGAGGGTGGACTTGCCCGCCCCGCTCGGGCCGGTGACCAGCACGAACTCGCCGGGCTGCGCGGTGAACGACACCTCGTGCAGGCTGTCGCGCTCCGCGCCCGGGTAGCGGAAGGAGGTGTGGTGGAAGGAGAGCCGGCCCTGGACGGGCCACTGTCCGACCGGGGCGGCCGGGTCGGTGACGGCGGGCTCGGTGTCCAGGATCTCCTGGAGCCGCTGCGCTCCGGCGGTCGCGGCGGTCAGGGTCAGGCCCAGCTGTCCGAGGTCGCGGACCGGCGGGTAGAGGTAGCCGAGGAACGCCGCGAAGGCGAGCAGCTGGCCCAGGGACATGCGGCCCTGGGCGATCTCCCAGGCGCCGAGCCCGATCACCGTGAGCACGCAGAGCGTCTCGACGACCTCGACGAACTGCTCGTACATCTCGCTCGCACGGGCCCCGCGCACGCTGGCCCGCAGCCAGGCGCGCGCCTCGCGGTCGAGCCGCTCCTCCTCCGCCCCGCGCCGGTTGTACGCCTGCGTGAGCACGATGTTGCCGAGGGACTCCTCGACGACCGAGGTGATCGCGCCGTCGGCGGTCCGCTCGTCCCTGGCGGCCTTCTGGATGCGGCCGGCGAAGCGGCGGGCCGCGACGAGGAAGAGGGGCGCGAGGAGGAAGGTGACCAGGGCGAGGTCCCAGCGGAGCCAGAGCGCGGCGGCCGAGTAGAAGACCGCCGAGAAGACGGCCGAGACCGCTCCGACCGCGCCCGAGACCACCATCTGCTCGATGGCCTCGACGTCACCCGTGAGCCGTTCCACGAGGTCGCCGCGGCGGTACCGCTGGAAGAAGTGCGGGGGCAGGTCCTGGACATGGCGGAAGACGCCCGCGCGCAGCCGCAGGACGAATCTCTCGGCCGTGCGGATCGCGAGGGAGTTGCCGAGATAGCCGACGACCGCGCCGAGCACCGCCACTGCCAGCCAGGCACCGGCCGGGCCCCAGAAGGCGCTGAGCGAACCGGCCTGCAGCGCGTGGTCGGTGAGTTCCGCGAAGAGCAGGATCGACGCCGTCTCCGCCAACGCGGACACGATCACGCAGGCGATGATCAGCAGCAGCCATCGGCGGTCGCCGCGCGTCAGCGGCCAGAAACGCGCGAATGCCTCCCGTACTTCCCGCATGGCGTTCAATTCCCTTTCCCCGCCCGTGTCCTGCCCAGCTGTTGTCCATTTCCCGGGTGCGGGAAATGGCCGAGGCGGGGTCCTCGGATCGAATCCGGGGACCCCGCCTCGTGGCGTCGCCTACTTGTTGCCGACCGGGCGGCGGCGCTGCTGCTGCTGCTTGGCGGCACGCTTCGGCGCGGGCTTCGCCGCCTGCTTCTTGGCGGCCGGGGCGGCCTTGCGGGACTTGCGGACCGGGGTGACCTTGTGGAAGCTCATGGGATTTCCTCTTTCCTTGGATTCTCTTTGCCGTAAGCCCTGTTCGGCTTCGACATGGAAAACACTACGGGAGTGCCGAGAAGGAAATCGCCAAATCTACTGAGACCTCGATGAATTGCGGCTGAGACGGTTTTCAGACGGAGTCGGGAACCAGATCCCTGTTCACACAGAATTTATTACGCCGCTCACCCGGAATTTATTTACCGGCCGGGGCTCTGTCCGCCGGGGCACCGACCGCGAGGTCCTGGCCCGTCACGCGCACGCTGATCCCGTCCTTGTGGACGCGTACGTCCCGCAGCCGCAGCTCGCCCCGGGGCGGCTTCGGCAGCCGGAAGCCGATGGAGAGGCGGTCGACGAGGGCCGGACGCGTGAGGCGGGAGAGGCCGTCGAGGAGCGCCGGGTCGAAGCCGAGCCGCTCGATGATCTCGGGGTGGTCCACGGCGAGATCGACGAGGTTGACCTTCATGAGCCCGCGCACGAACTTCGGGGACCCGGTGAACCGGGCGAAGTCGTTGTCGTCGCGCAGCGCCGCCCGCACCGCGCTGTCCGGCACACCGAACCGCCCGGCGATCGCGGGCACGGACAGCAGCTCCTTCGCCCTGCGCTTCTCCTTCGCGAGGCGGTCCGCGGACCTGCGCGTCAGATGCAGGCCCTCGGACTCACGGGTGCCGGGGCGGAAGGTGGCCAGGTCGCCGATGTCCAGCCGCATACCGCCGACCTCGGTGGAGATGCCGCGCTCGCCGTCCCGCCTGATCCGCGCGTCGGCGCGCAGCCGCAGATCGTGCCCGGCGACGGGCAGGGTGCCGCGCGCCCGCACCTCGTCGCCGCCATGACCGGTGAACGTGACCTGGGACGCGCCCAGTTCACGGTTCAGGTCGTCGAAGGAGAGCAGCACCTCGCCGTCGAGCGAGGGGATGCGCGCGCCGCGCAGCGAGGTCGGGCCGCCGTCGAGCCGGACGCCGGTGGCCTTCGCCGAGACCTTCGCCAGGGAGATCCGGTCCGCCGCCACGTCCGGGACGGTGACCGACACGGAGTCGAGCCGCCGGTCGAGGACCTGGGTGACGAAGGGGAAGCCGTCGATCTCCACCTCGGGTGTCGCCCGCAGGTCGAGCTGGTCCCGGACCTGCTCGGCCGCCGTGCGCTCCGCGTACAGCAGTGCCCAGCGGTCACCGAGGGCGAGGAAGGCGGCGAGGACGAGGACCGCGATGACGGCCTTCACGGCAAGGGGCAGGGCGGAGAGGGGAGTTCGGCCACGGACGCCGCCGCGCCGCTGACGGCGCCGGCCGCCGGCGCCCTTGCGGTGGTTGGGGGGTGCCCACCGCGGCTCTTCCGGTTCTTCGGCGAACGCGGGCTCCTGGTCGTGGAAGAAGTCGTCCAGGGGTCCGTCGTCGAGGGCGGCGAGATCGTCGTACGGGTTGGGTGGCGGATCGACCGGGGGATGCGGAGGGGCATGCGCCGCTATGGGGTGGGGGGTACGCATCGCCCGATTCGACCATGCGTACCAACCCCACCCGCAACTCCTACCTGCGGTTCGCGATCTATCTCACGGCCGGCCGGCCGTCACCTGCCGGACATCCGGCCTACTGGACGACGGTGATCCGGTTCGCCGCGGGCGGCGCGATCGGGTTCGTCGCCGACGAGTTGCCCAGCAGGTACTTCTCCAGGGCGGCGAGGTCGTCGTCGCCCACCAGGTCGTCGGTGCCGAGGCCCAGCGTGGTGAAGCCGTCGCCGCCGCCCGCGAGGAAGCTGTTCGTCGCGACGCGGTAGGTGGCGGCCGGGTCGATCGCGGCGCCGTTCAGCAGAATCGAGTCGGTGACGACCCGGTCGGCGCCGCTCTTGGTGAGGTCGAGCGTGTAGGTGAGGCCCGACGAGATCTGCAGCACCTTCGGCGAGGCCGCGTTCGTACCGCTGACCTGCTCCTTCAGCACCTGCACGAGCTGGGCGCCGGTGAAGCTCTGCAGGTTCACCGTGTTGGCGAACGGCTGGACCGTGAAGCCCTCCGCGTACGTCACCACTCCGTCGCCCTCGCTGCCCTTGGCCGCGTAGGTCAGGGGAGCCCGGATACCGCCCGGGTTCATCAGCGCGAGGTCGGTCCCGGGGTCCAGCTCCTTGCCGTGCGCGAGCTGCGCGTCGGCGATCAGGTCGCCGATCGGGGACTCGGTGCCGACGTTGGTGATGTCACCGGAGATGTAACCGATGGGCTTGTTGCCGATCGGCGCCGCCAGGGTGTTCCACCTGGTGATCAGGTCGGTCATGTCCGGGGCCTTGGCCACGTCACGCGTCACCACGTGGTTCGCGGAGGCGACGGCGGTCCGGGCGATGTCACCGGTCCGGCGGTCGTACGTCAGCGTCGTGTCGGTGTAGAGCCGCCCGAAGGACGCCGCCGAGGTGACCGTGCGGGGCTTGCCCGACGGGTCGTCGATCGTGCACGCGTACGCGGCGTGCGTGTGGCCGGTGACCAGCGCGTCGACCTTCGGCGTGACGTTCTTCGCGATGTCCACGATGGGGCCGGAGATGCCGTCACCGCCACCGGGCGAGTCACAGTCGTAGTTGTACGCCGACGAGGCCGGGAGGCCGCCCTCGTGGATCAGCGCGACGACCGACTTGACGCCCTGCTTCTCCAGCTCCTTGGCGTACTTGTTGATCGTCTCGACCTCGTCCTTGAACTTGAGGCCCTTCACACCCTCGGCGGAGACGACGCCCGGGGTGTCCTCCAGCGTGACCCCGATGAAGCCGATCTTCACGCCGTTCTTCTTCCACACCCAGTAGGGCTTGAGGATCGGCTTCTTGGTCTTCTCGTCGAGGACGTTCGCCGCGAGGTAGGGGAAGTCGGCGCCCTTGAACTTCTTGCCCGCCACGTAACAGCCGTCCGTGGGGTGGCAGCCGCCGTTCTGCAGACGGCCCAGTTCCTTGGCACCCTCGTCGAACTCGTGGTTGCCGACGCTCGTCACATCGAGGTCGAGCTTGTTCAGCGCCTCGATGGTGGGCTCGTCGTGGAAGAGACCCGAGATCAGCGGCGAGGCACCGACCATGTCACCGCCCGCCGCGGTGACGGAGTACTTGTTGCCCTGGCGGGCCTGGCGCAGATGCGTCGCCAGGTACTCGACACCGCCCGAGTCGATCGTCTTGGTGGTGCCGTCGGGCTGGATCTCGGTGACCCGGCCGGAGGAGCCGGACGGCGGCTCCAGGTTGCCGTGCAGGTCGTTGAAGGACAGCAGCTGGACGTCCTGGTAGCGGGACGGGCTCTGGTGTCCGTGCCCGTGCTTCTTCGCCGACTCGCCCGCGGACGCCGACGCGGAGGCGGAGGCGGACGCGGACGCGGACGCGGACGCGGGAAGCGCCGCGACCAGCGCGCCGACGGTGGCGACGCCCGCGACGCCCGCGAGGAGGCGGGTGGTGCGGCGTCTTGGGCGGAACGGCTGAGGTATGGCTGACATGTGCCCCCCTGTGGGTCGGCTGATATGTGGGCCCCGTCCCGGCGCAGCCTAGAGTCAACGCGCGTAGCGCGACAGGGGGTTCGGGGTTACGGACTGGTTGCCACGAGGGGTTTTTCGCCACGAACCGGACAGGTCGCGTACCGGCCACGTACCCGTCGCGTCCTGGCCGGGCACCGGCCGCCCGACCCGCTGCACACCGACCGCTCACCGGCCGCGTACTGCTTCCGGCGAGCCTTGGCGGGCCACTTCGCCATGAACCGGACACGTCGTACCCTCGTACCCATGACCAGCGACGACACCGCACCGGCTGCCCGCAAGCTCTCGGCCTCGCTCGGCCAGGGCGGTACTCCCACAGCCCGCTCCATCGACGTCCTCACCGCGCTGGACCCCGAGCAGACCGAGGCCGTACTGGCCCTCCTCGCGGAGGCCGCCCGGACTGACGGACAACAGGCGG
This sequence comes from Streptomyces sp. NPDC127119, assembly GCF_042677425.1. Classification (NCBI taxonomy): domain Bacteria; kingdom Bacillati; phylum Actinomycetota; class Actinomycetes; order Kitasatosporales; family Streptomycetaceae; genus Streptomyces; species Streptomyces sp. NPDC127119. The sequence goes on from NZ_JBHXTO010000098.1 coordinate 22,051, forward strand.
TGTCCGAACAGGGCCGGTTGCAGCTGCGTGGCGAGGCACGGGACGAAATCCGCCATCTGCTGCTGAGCACCGAGGGCCTGCTCGTCGGGTACGCGCAGTTGGAGGACACCGATCCCGTCGAGGCGCCGGCCGCCGAACTGGTCGTCCACCCGGCGCACCGGGGGCACGGGCACGGGCGGGCGCTGGGCAACGCGCTGCTCGCCGAGTCCGGCAAACGCCTGCGGGTGTGGGCCCACGGCGGTCATGCCGCGGCCCGCCATCTCGCGCAGGTCCTCGGGCTCGCGCTGTTCCGCGAACTGCGCCAGATGCGGCGGCCCCTGACCGGGCTCGACCTGCCCGAGCCGGCGTTCCCGGACGGCGTGCGGGTCCGTACGTTCGTGCCCGGCGAGGACGACACGGCCTGGCTCGCCGCGAACGCCGCGGCCTTCGCCCACCATCCCGAGCAGGGGTCCCTCGGGCAGCGGGACCTCGACGCGCGCAAGGCCGAGCCGTGGTTCGATCCGGCCGGGTTCTTCCTGGCCTTCCGCGGCGACGAACTGGTCGGCTTCCACTGGACGAAGGTCCACGCGGCCGAGGGACTGGGCGAGGTGTACGTCGTCGGGGTCCGGCCCGACGCGCAGGGGGGTGGGCTGGGGAAGGCCCTCACCGCGGTCGGCCTCCGGCACTTGGCGGGTGCCGGGGTGCCGGACGCGATGTTGTACGTCGATGCGGACAACTTGGCCGCGGTGGCTGTGTATGAGCGGTTGGGGTTCGTGGTGCACGAGACGGACCTGATGTATCGGACGGAGTCCTGAGTGGTCCTGGCCGGATGGGGGCGGGTCCATCAGGTCCGGTGGGAAAGTGCCGGTCCGGTGGGGGCTTGTCGCGCAGTTCCCCGCGCCCCTAAAGGGCGCCCCTGAGGGGGCGCAGCCGCAGCCTTGCTCGTAGAGGTTCCGCGGTCGCCCCCGCCCCCACCAGCACCGCCACCGTCAGCAGCAGAGCCCAGTGGTCGTGGGTGGGCTGCCAGCGGGGGTCCTCCGGGGTGACGAACAAAGTCCAGTCGTGCGGGAGCAGGAGGGACGCCGTGACCCCCGTGGCCAGCAGCCAGGTCGATATCGCCGCTCCCGGCTCCGTGGTCCGGGTGTGGCGTATGGCCAGGGTCGCCGCGGCGAGGGCCAGTACCGCCGTGGCCGCCGCCTCCAGGGTGAGTGCGCCGGCTGGGGGCCGGGAGTCCTCCGGTACGAGGAGCAGGGCCGTCGTCCAGCAGAGCGCGGCCCACGGGGCGACCAGCGCCACACGCAGGGCGACCCGCACCGGGCGGCGGGCCGGGACCGCCGAGGTGATGTGCCGGGCCGGGTCGTCCAGCAGGAACGCCAGGCCCAGGGCGAAGACGAGCGCGGCGGCCCGCAGCGCGTAGAGGCCGAGATACGGGTCCGGCGGGCCAGACCGCATACGGGGGACGCCCGCCAGCAGCAGCCCCACGGCGGCGGCTGCCCCGAGCGCCCGCCGGGGCAGCGCGCGCCACACGGGCGGGAGAAGAGCGCGCGTCATGGCCGTCACTCCTCGCATGCGTCACCGTCCGTCGCCTTGCCCGCGGCCGGCACGTCCAGGATCTCCGCCACCCGCGCCAGCGACGTCCTGGGCGAGGTCAGCTCCGTCCACTTGGCCTTCACCTTGCCGGCGACGTCGTAACGCGGCTTCTTGAGCAACTCCACGACGATGCGGGTCTGTTCGGCGCTCATGCTGGTGGGTTCGGTGGGTGACAGGACGATGGCGGAGCCTTCGTCGCTGTCGTCGAGGCGGACGTTGCGCAGCGCGGACAGCGGGTCGGAATCGCCGCCCAGTGCCAGCCACATGACCGTCACCACGCGGGCGTCGCAGAGCTCGGTGCCCGCCTTCTCGTCGCCCGCCACCAGCACCGACGCGACGGCGACGGCGAACTCGGGGACGCGGTTGCCGTCCCACTCCGTGCCGACGCTCACGTGGCCGGGTGCGGTGGACGGGGAGATCACGGTGTCGGCCGTCAGCCCGTAGCGGGCGTCGAGGCGCTGTTCCACGGTCAGCCGCTCGGCGCCGGCCCTGCCGCCCGCGAGGTTCTGGACGCGGTCGACCACGGCGGCCCAGTCGGCGGTGCGGTCCGTCCACTCGGGGAAGGCGCAGTACGAGGACTTGCCGTGCGCGACGCACTCACGGATCTTCTCCGGGGTGACCGACGCCGCCTCGCGGGCCGGTGTCGACCCGGTCGGCGTGCCGCCGGACTGGCCGACCGCGCCCACCACCGTGAGGGCGAGCGACCCCGCGACGGCCGCCTTGACGACCGTCGTGCGCCCGCCGCTCACCAGTACCGCGAGCAGAGCGGCGAACAGGACGAGCCCGGCGAGGTACAGGGCGTGCCAGGCGGCGGGGCGGTTCAGCAGGTCGGAGGGGAGCGGGTTGGGGCCGCTCTCGGTGACGGCCACGCCCAGCCAGTTCGTCCAGTCGGCGCCGGTCGGAGCCGCCACGAAGACCTGCGCGAAGAGCAGGAGGACGAGGAACACCGGCGCGGCGAACACGGAACGGAAGAGCCGGGCGAAGAGCGCGCCCAGCGCACCGAACAGCAGGACCGCCAGCGGGCCGACGGCGAGTTCGGCGGGCGAACCGTGCCCGGCCGCACCCGGCTTGAGCGCGGCCCAGGTGAACTGGACGGCCACGCACACGGCCGTGAACAGGGCCGCCGGGACGACGGACAGCACATGGGCGACCGTGCGCCGCCAGGGCTCGACGACCAGGACGTCGAAGTGGCGGTCCGTGTCCCGGCGCAGGGAGCGCAGGACCGCGCGGTTGACGTTGAGCATGACGACGAGCCCGACCAGCACCGGCATGGTCTGCGTCTCGCGGTCGACGTTCTGGAGTATCGGGAAGTCGCCCTGGTGCTGCGTGGTCTGCCAGACGACCCAGGCCACGTACAGGACCGCCAGGGCGAGGACGGCGACGTTCATCCGCAGTTCGCGCGCCTCGAAGCGGGCGAGGGCGAACACGGCCGCCCAGGAACGGGGTGGATGCGTCGGCCCGGCGGTCCGCGCGGGTGTCTCCAGTACGGTGCTCATGCGGCCGTCACCTCCGAGGACTCCCCGTCGAGGGTGAGCAGATAGCCGTCCTCCAGGGTCGGTTCGACGAGGTCGGCGCCCTCGGGCGGCTCCCCGACGTTGCGGAAGGAGCCCGTGCCCGTGCGCCAGCCGGCCCATGCGCCCGGGTCGCGTTCGGTGCTGCTCCACACGCGGCCGTTCGCCCGTGCGGTCAGTTCGGCGGGGGTGCCCTCGAAGCGGATCCGGCCGCGGACCATGACGATCACGCGGTGGCAGAGCATCGCGACGTCCTCGGTCTGGTGGGTGGACAGCAGGACGGTCCGCCCCTCCCCCGCCCGGGCGATCAACTCCCGGAACCGCATGCGCTGTTCGGGGTCGAGGCCGACGGTCGGCTCGTCGAGGACCAGGAAACCGGGGTCGCCGACGAGGGCGGCGGCCAGCGCGACCCGCTGGCGCATCCCGCCGGAGAGCTTCTTGATCCGCTTGCTCCGTACGTCGGACAGCGCGACGGCGTCCAGGACCCGCCGCACCTCGCGGTGGCGGGCGGTGCGGTCCGTCAGCTCCTTCAGGATCGCCACGTAGTCGACGAACTCGAAGGCCGAGAAGTCCGGGTGGAAACCGGGCGCCTGCGGCAGATAGCCGAGCGCGCGCCGCACCTCCTGCCGGCCTGCCGAGGTGCCCGGGTCGTTGCCGAGCACCGTGAACGCGCCCTTGTCCGGGGGCACGGCCGTGGCCAGCACCCGCAACAGGGTGGTCTTTCCGGCTCCGTTGGGCCCGAGCAGCCCGGTGACTCCCTCGCCGAGCCGCACGGACACGTCGTCGAGGGCGGCCGTTCCTCCGTACCGGAGGGTCAGCCCGGCGGCGGACACCGTCGGCACCGGAAGAGGCACCGAAGGACGTGCCGAGGACAGGTCAGACATGCGTGACTCCAGTGGATCCCGTGGAAGAGAGCGAAGGCAGGAGGGGGCGGGTGCGGCGGCGCGGGGCCCTCACTCGCCGTCCCCGCCGGAAGAGGAAGAGGAGGAGGACGAGCCCCGCTTGCCGGAGGAGAAGGCCAGAAGGACCAGGACGGCGAAGTAGAGGACCTTGAAGAGAAGGGAAGCGATCATCAGCAGTGCGGCTCCGAGCAGCTTGAAGCGCCTGCGCCAGGCGACCGACATCACGCCGCACCCCCGTCCGTGTAGCCCGTGAAGCCCGCGAACGGCGTGTGCGCGGAGGCCGAGTCGAAGCGGTCGCGGCGCAGGTAGAACAACCCGGCGGCGAGCACGGCGACCGCGGCGGCGACGCTCTGCCCCGCCACCGTGTAGGGCGCGAGGGTCCCCTCGGAGGTCGTCCCCTCCGCGATCAGCAGCACGGCGATCCACGTGCCGCCGACCAGACCCGGTGCGAGGACCGGGCCCAGCCGGGGCGTCAGCGCGAGCCCGGTCGAGGTGAGCGCGAGCGCCGGCAGCAGCCAGGCCAGGGCCCGCAGTCCGTACGAGGGAAGCGCGAGCGTCGCCAGGCCGTTCAGGGCGAGCGCGGCGGCCAGCACCGGCACCGTGCGGATCAGCAGCAGCCGGAACCCGTGCGTCGGCGACACCACGGCCATCTCGTACGTCGGGTCGAGCACCGGACCGTACGACAGCGCGACCCCGGCGAGGGGCAGCAGCGGGGCGAGGGCGAGGAACAGCGCCGGGCTGTCGGGCGCCCCGGCGAAACTGGTCGCGACCACCGTGAAGAACAGCACGGCGACGAGGGCGGTCAGCCACGACCGGCGCAGCACCGGTGTCGCGGCCAGCAGCCGGGCGGTGTGGTCGGCGACCCCGGCCCGGACGAGCAGCGACTCCAGGAGCCCCGTTCGCGGCACGTCCAGTTCGGCGTCGAGCCGCTCCCATCCCGCGTCCAGCGGGGCCGGGTCGCTCACCTCGGCGAGGACCGCCCGGCAGTGCGCGCAGGCCATGAGGTGCGTGTCGGCCGACCAGAGCATCGGGGCCGCCAGCTCGCCCCGCACATACGCGCGGAGGTCGTCCTCCGCGACGTGCCAGGTCATTCCGCCCGGATCGCGGACCTCGTTCGTGTCGCCGTCGCTCATGCCAACTCCTCCCGCAGCTGCTTGCGGGCCCGAAGCGCCCGTGTCTTGACCGTCCCCGGCGGAATGCCGAGCAGGACGGCCGCCTCGCGGGTGGTCAGCCCGTCGATGACCGTGGCCTGCAGGACCGACCGCAGTTCCGGCGACAGCCGGACCAGGGCGCCGGCGAGGTCCCCGTGCTCCACCCCCGCGAGCACGCGCTCCTCCGCCGACACCTCCTCGCGGTGCCGCAGCCGCGCGAGCGCCTGCCGCATCCGGCCCCGGGCGCCGTCGCCCCGCAGGGCGTCGATGAGCCGCCGCGAGCCGATGCGCCACAGCCAGCCGGCCACGTCGCCCTCCTCGCGGTAGCGGGCGCTGCCGCGCCACACCGCGAGAAACGTCTCCTGCACGACCTCGTCGACCGTCCCCGCGTCGGAACAGCGACCGCGCAGCCTTGCCCCGAGCCATGGCGCGTACCGCCGGTACAGCTCTTCGAAGGCGCGCCGGTCACCGTCCGCCGCGATGGCCCGCAGCAGATCCCCGTCGCTTCTCGTTTCCCTCACACCCCCTCATCGCACGAGCCCCACGGATCGGTTCACACATCCGCGAGAACGTTCCGGAACCCTTCGTTCACCTTAGGAATCGCCGCCGTCGCGTACGCACCGGGCGTCGCTGTCGCAGCCGTCGCCGCCGTGGCCGCGGTCACCCGTCCGGGCGATCAGTACCGGCCGGGCCTGTGGCTCACGGTCACCGCCGCGTTCGCCCCGCTCCGCTCGACGCCGTACGGGGTGAGGGGGTGAGGGCTGGGACGCATGCGCGGGTCCGATGTGGCTGGTCGCGCAGTTCCCCGCGCCCCTGACGGGGCGCGGCCCCGGTCTCTGGCGGGGCGCGGCCCCTCGGCGCGGGGCCCCTCCGGCGTGGTGCGGGGCATGTTCGTCCGCCATGTAGACGTCGGGGAGCCTCCCCCCGATATCCCGCACGTCATGTCGCCGTAACCAGTGATTCAGACAGGCTTGCGACCCTCGGGCAATGAACCCCGGCCCGCCCGAGCCCCCGCCTCCGCCGGAGCGCGAGCCCTCCCAGAAGAGGAGGAACGGAAGCCCGCACCTCCTCGCGGCGCTTCCGCCCGCTCTCTCCGACGCGCCTGTTTCCGGCCCGGCGCGGAAGAATGGGTTCATGAACCAGCCCAATGCCCAGGCGCAGGTCCAGCACCCGCAGCCGTCCGTCGGTTCCATAGCCGCCCACCGCCCGCACACCGTGGCGGCGAACGTCTCCGACCTGGAGCCCGACCTCGACGCCGACCTCGACGAGTACGAGGATCTGGTGCAGGACGGCGTCCAGCTTCCGCAGGGCCGGTTCCTCGACCGGGAACGCAGTTGGCTCGCGTTCAACGAACGGGTCCTCGAACTCGCCGAGGATCCCCATACGCCCCTCCTCGAACGGGCGAAATTTCTGGCGATCTTCGCGAGCAACCTGGACGAGTTCTTCATGGTCCGGGTGGCCGGTCTGAAGCGGCGCATCGCCACCGGCGTGGCCACCCGCTCGGCCTCGGGCCTGCAGCCCCGCGAGGTGCTGGAGATGATCTGGGCCCGCTCGCGCGAGCTCATGGCCCGGCACGCCGCCTGCTACCAGGAGGACGTGGCGCCGCAGCTCGCGGAGGAGGGCATCCACCTCGTCCGCTGGAGCGAGCTGTCCGAGAAGGAGCAGGCGCGCCTCTTCACGCTCTTCCGCCACCAGATCTTCCCGGTCCTGACCCCCCTCGCGGTCGACCCGGCGCACCCCTTCCCGTACATCTCGGGTCTCTCCCTGAACCTCGCGGTCGTCGTGCGCAACCCGGTCTCCGGGCACCGCCACTTCGCGCGCGTGAAGGTGCCGCCGCTGCTCTCCCGCTTCCTGGAGGCCTCCCCGAACCGCTTCGTCCCCATCGAGGACGTCATCGCGGCCCATCTGGAGGAGCTCTTCCCCGGCATGGAGGTCCTGGAGCACCACACGTTCCGCCTCACCAGGAACGAGGACCTGGAGGTCGAGGAGGACGACGCCGAGAACCTCCTCCAGGCCCTGGAGAAGGAACTCATGCGGCGCCGCTTCGGCCCGCCGGTGCGCCTGGAGGTCGAGGAGTCCATCGACCGGTACGTACTGGACCTGCTGGTCAGGGAACTGAAGATCTCCGAGGCGGAGGTCTATCCGCTCCCCGGCCCCCTGGACCTCACCGGCCTCTTCGGCATCGGCGCCCTGGACCGGCCCGAGCTGAAGTTCCCGAAGTTCATCGCGGGCACCCACCGCGACCTCGCCGAGGTCGAGTCGGCGTCCGCGCCCGACATCTTCGCCGCCCTGCGCGAACGCGACGTCCTGCTGCACCACCCGTACGACTCGTTCTCCACCTCCGTCCAGGCGTTCCTGGAGCAGGCGGCGGCGGACCCGGACGTGCTGGCCATCAAGCAGACCCTGTACCGGACCTCGGGCGACTCCCCCATCGTCGACGCCCTCATCGACGCCGCCGAGGCCGGCAAGCAGGTCCTCGTCCTCGTCGAGATCAAGGCACGCTTCGACGAGCAGGCCAACATCAAGTGGGCCCGCAAACTGGAGGAGTCGGGCTGCCACGTGGTCTACGGCCTCGTCGGCCTCAAGACCCACTGCAAGCTGTCGCTCGTGGTGCGCCAGGAGGGCGACACCCTGCGCCGCTACAGCCACGTCGGCACGGGCAACTACCACCCCAAGACCGCCCGCCTGTACGAGGACCTGGGACTCCTGACCGCCGACCCACAGGTGGGCGCGGACCTCTCCGACCTCTTCAACCGGCTCTCCGGCTACTCCCGCCGCGAGACCTACCGCCGTCTGCTCGTCGCGCCCAAATCCCTGCGCGACGGCCTGATAGCGCGCATCAACAAGGAGGTCCAGCACCACCGTGCCGGGCGTCCCGCCCATGTCCGCATCAAGGTCAACTCGATGGTGGACGAAGCGCTCATCGACTCGCTCTACCGCGCCTCCCAGGCCGGCGTGCCGGTCGACATCTGGGTCCGCGGAATCTGCGCGGTACGGCCCGGAGTCACGGGCCTGTCCGAGAACATCCGCGTACGGTCCGTCCTCGGCCGCTTCCTCGAACACTCCCGGGTGTTCGGCTTCGGCAACGGCGGCGAGCCCGAGGTGTGGATAGGCAGCGCCGACATGATGCACCGCAACCTCGACCGGCGTATCGAAGCCCTGGTGAGAATCACCGACCCGGCCCACCGGTCGGCCCTCAACCGGCTGTTCGAGACCGGCATGTCCGACACCACTTCCTCCTGGCACCTCGGCCCCGACGGCGAATGGACCCGGCACGCGACCGATGCCGAGGGCCAGCCCCTGCGCAACGTCCAGGAGATGCTCATAGACGCCCGGAGGCGCCGGCGTGGCACAGCAACACCTTGACCCGACGGCCGGACCCGTGGCCGGGGACGCCCTCGCGGCATACCTCCGGGCCCAGGCCACGGAATTCCTCCGCGCGCTGCGCCAGCACCGGGAGACCGGTGGCGCGGCGGCGGCCAACGGCTCGAAGGAGGCCGTGGACGCGGCGCGCGCCCTGCGCCGCTCGGCCCGCCGCATCAGCGGCACCCTGCACACCTTCCGGCCCCTGCTCGACGAGGGCTGGTCGGAGGCCATGCGACCCGAACTGGCCTGGCTCTCGGGGACCCTGGCCCGCGAACACGCGTACGGCGCCCGCCAGGAGCGGCTGCTCGCGGCCCTGCACCGGCTGTCCGGATCGGCGGCGTTCCCCTCGCAGACCACCTCCGACGTACGGCAGGAGAAGAGCCAGCTGACCGTCGGCGCGGCCAAGGCGGGCGCCCTCCTGGAACGCCAGCTGACCCTCGCCCGGACCCGCGCCCACTCGGCCGCGCTCCAGGCCCTGGGCTCCAGCCGCTTCCACGCCGTCGCCGACAACGTCGCCGTACTGGCCAGCGAGGTCCCGCTCACCGCGGCCGCGACGACGGCCACGACGGCCGGCGCGGCCACCACGGCTTCCGCCGGGCTCAAGCCGCTGGCCGCCGCCGCGGAGGACCGCCTCTGCGACGCCGTCACCGGACTGCCCCTGATCACCGCGGGCCACCCCTACAACTCGGAGGCCCTCGTCCACGGCCTCTCCGCCGACACGGCCCCGCAGCCCCAGGACGCCCCCTGGCACCAGGTACGCCTCCTGCTGCGCCTGCACCGCTATGCGCGCGAGGTCCTGTTCGGCGACGAAGTCCTCCTCGACGTCCGCCTGTTGAACGCGGGCAAGGCCCTGGACCGGCATCGCGACGCGGCGGAGGCCGCCGCGGCGGCGGCCTCGGCGGCCCGCACCCCGCGGATCGCACCGGCGACGGCGTACGCGCTCGGGGTGCTCCACGCCGACCAGCGGCACGAAGTGGAAGCGGCCAGGTTCACGTTCCAGCGGGCCTGGATGAGGGAGACCGTCGGCACTCCGTGACGGTGTGACCGACGGATGCCGGAACTCGCGATCGGAGGCCCAGTGCACTCGAACGGAAACCCCGTACTCGCGGCGGGCTGCGTCCTGTGGCGCCGCTCACCGGCCGACGGCGAACTGCAGATCTGCCTGGTCCACCGGCCGAAGTACGACGACTGGTCGCACCCGAAGGGCAAACTGAAGTCCGGCGAGGACACGCTGGCCGCGGCGCTGCGCGAGGTCGAGGAGGAGACCGGGCACCGGTGTGCGCCCGGTCCGCGCCTGACGACCCTCCACTACGTGGCCAATGACCGGCCCAAGCAGGTCAGTTACTGGGCCGCCGAGGAGACGGGCGGTGCGTTCGTGCCCAACCGTGAGGTGGATCGCGTGCTGTGGCTTTCGCCTGCGGAGGCCCGTACGAGGGTTACGCAGGTACGGGACCGGGAGCTGGTGGACGAGCTGCTGGCGGTCCTGCGGCGCGTCTAGCACTGCGTGCGGGTTGCAGCTGCGTGCGGCTGGTAGGGGTGGGGGTGTGCGGCTGTCGGTGCGTGTTCGGCCGCGGGTGCGTCGTGGCTGGTCGCGCAGTTCCCCGCGCCCCTGGAAAGCGGGCGGTTTCAGTTGGGGTCGGACGTGTGGTTCTCGGCGTCCGTGCGGGCCAGGCTCCGGGCTCTTCTCGCCGGGCCTCGCCAGCCGCAGGTGCATCGAGCCAGGCAGAAAGGGCCTTGCTCGACCGTCGTCGTCCGGTGTTCCAGGGGAGTGATCTCTTCCTGCTGCGCCACGCGCCCCACCGTACCGATGCTTGGTAAACGCTTCCCCATGCCCGGCGCCCGCGTGACAACACCCCTCACCGGTCGTTAAGCGGAACGACAACGAGGCCCGCCCAAGGACGTCCCGGCTGGGGGTAGCAGGCGATGGTGGAGCGGCAGCGAAAACGAGCTGACGGAGCGGTCGCCCTGGCCGCCGCGGCGACGGGGCTACTGCTCTGCGCCACCGGATGCGCGGGCGGCGGGACCGCCTCCGACGACGCCCGGACCGCCGAGGACCCCGTCGAGGTGCTCCACGGAGCCGCCGCGCACCTGGTCAGCGCCGGTACGTCCAAGGCGCGTACGTCCATGGAGATGGCGACCGGCGGCACCCGCGTGACCATCCGCGGCGAGGGTGTCTACGACTTCGCGGGCCAGGTGGGCCGGCTGAAGGTACTCCTCCCGCAGGACCCGGCCGGGGCCGACGGCCACCGCCCCATCACCGAGCTGCTCGCACCGGGCGCTCTCTACATGAAGAACCGCGGCGCGGGCGTGCCCGCCGACAAGTGGGTACGCGTCGACACGGCCACGCTCTCCGACGGGAACCTGGTCACGGGCGGTGCGACCGATCCGTTCGCCGCCGCGGAACTGCTGCGGGGGGCGCGCACGGCGACGTACCTGGGCAGGACGTCGGTGGCGGGCACGGCCGTACGGCACTACCGGGGTACCGCCGACCTCACGGTGGCCGCGCGCGATGCCTCGGCGGGCAACCGGGAGGCGCTGCGGGCGGCGGCGAAAGGCTTCGCCACGGCGACGGTCCCCTTCGACGTGTACCTCGACGACCAGGGGCGTATCCGCAAGGTCCGCCACCGGTTCAGCTTCGTGAACGGGCAGCAGAAGGACACGGTGGCGGTGTCCTCCACGACGCTCCTGTACGACTTCGGGGCCGCGGTCGACGTACGCCTGCCGAAGACGAAGGACATCTTCGCCGGGCGGATCGCCGAGTGAGGGAACGGTGGTGGGCGGGGCCGGAAATGGTCCGTTGGTGCCATGCGCTGTCCGTGGACCGCTCCCTACTCTAGGAAGTCGGTAACGGCAGGAAGAGGTGATGCACGTGGCTCCGGCGCGCGGTACGGCAGTTCAGGACCACGTGGCCCTGGCCGAGATCGAGCTGTGCGGCGACCTGATCATCGCGGCCTCGGCGGCCCGCGAGGACCGCCTCAGCCCCGACCAGATCGACGAGGTCCTCAAGGTGACCGAAGAACGCTTCCCCCACCAACGCCAGGACCCCCCACCCAACTAACAATCCCCGCCCCCCACCAGGGGCGCGGGGAACGGCGCAGGCCTTCGCCCCCCCAGGGGCGCGGGGAACGGCGCAATCTTTTCGCCTTGACCGCCGCGAGGACCACCGCAAGCCGCCCTCACTCAGGGACACGGGGAACTGCGCAGTCTTTTCGCCATGACGGCCGGCGGGGCCACCGCAGCCCATCGTCGCTCAAAGGCGCGGGGACAGCGCAGGCCTTCGCCCCCAGGGGCGCGGGGAACGGCGCAGTCTTTTCGCCATGACGGCCGCGAGGACCACCGCAGCCCGCCGTCACTCAAGGGCGCGGGGAACTGCGCAGTCTTTTCGCCATGACGGCCGGCGGGGCCACCGCAATCGTTTCCGGCCCCCGCCCGGCCAGGGCTCACGTGCGCAACAGCCGGGCGATCGCCTTGGTCGCCTCCTCCACCTTCGCGTCGATCTCGGCACCCCCCTTGACCGCCGCGTCAGCGACACAGTGCCGAAGATGCTCCTCCAGAAGCTGCAGTGCGAACGACTGCAACGCCTTCGTGGAGGCGGAGACCTGCGTGAGTATGTCGATGCAGTAGACGTCCTCGTCGACCATCCGCTGCAGCCCCCGCACCTGCCCCTCGATCCGCCGCAGCCGCTTGAGGTGCTCGTCCTTCTGCTTGTGGTAGCCGTGGATCCCGCGATCGTGGTCGGTCACGATCTCCGCGGCGCCGGCTCCCGCCGCACCGGTCTCCCCGGAGGGCGCCGTGGCGCCGGCCTCGGTGGTCGTCATCGCGTCCTCCTGCTGACTGATACCCCTACCGGGTATATCGTAACGAACTTTGCTGGGTATAGGGCCCTTGGCAGATGCCCTCGCGGGACCCCGTGCTGATCACTGTGCCCGATGGGCGACACTGGGGGGCGGCCGGTTAGCCGTGGCCGGATGATGCGCCTAGCATCAGCCTGACCGACACCGAAGCAATCCGAGGACCCCACGTGCGATTTCGTCTGACCCCCAGGGAGACGAGCTTCTACGACATGTTTGCCGCTTCCGCGGACAACATCGTCACGGGCTCCAAGCTCCTGATGGAACTGCTCGGGGCGGACTCGTCCGGCCGAGCCGAGATCGCAGAGCGTATGCGGGCCGCGGAACACGCCGGTGACGACGCAACGCACGCGATCTTCCACCAGCTGAACTCCTCGTTCATCACGCCGTTCGACCGCGAGGACATCTACAACCTCGCCTCGTCCCTCGACGACATCATGGACTTCATGGAGGAGGCCGTCGACCTGGTCGTCCTCTACAACGTGGAGGAACTGCCCAAGGGCGTCGAGCAGCAGATCGAGGTACTGGCCCGGGCGGCGGAGCTGACCGCCGAGGCGATGCCGAACCTGCGCACGATGGACAACCTCACCGAGTACTGGATCGAGGTCAACCGTCTGGAGAACCAGGCCGACCAGATCCACCGCAAGCTGCTGGCGATGCTCTTCAACGGCAAGTACGAGGCCATCGAGGTGCTGAAGCTCAAGCAGATCGTGGACGTCCTCGAAGAGGCCGCCGACGCGTTCGAGCACGTGGCCAACACGGTGGAGACCATCGCGGTCAAGGAGTCCTGACCCCTTCATGGACACCTTCGCCTTGATCGTGACCATCGGTGTCGCGCTCGGATTCACCTACACCAACGGCTTCCACGACTCCGCAAACGCCATCGCCACGTCCGTGTCCACGCGCGCGCTGACGCCGCGTGCGGCACTCGCGATGGCCGCCGTGATGAACCTCGCCGGCGCCTTCATGGGCAGCGGGGTCGCCAAGACCGTCAGCGAAGGCCTGATCGAGACACCGCACGGCAACAGGGGCATGTGGATCCTGTTCGCCGCGCTGGTGGGCGCGATCGTGTGGAACCTCGTCACCTGGTACTTCGGCCTGCCGTCCTCCTCCTCCCACGCGCTGTTCGGCGGCATGGTGGGCGCGGCGCTCGCCGGCGGCATCGATGTCATCTGGTCCGGCGTCCTGGAGAAGGTCGTCATCCCGATGTTCATCTCCCCGGCCGTCGGTCTGATCGCCGGTTATCTGGTGATGTGCGCGATCATGTGGCTCTTCCGCCGCTCCAACCCGCACAAGGCGAAGCGCGGTTTCCGTATCGCGCAGACCGTGTCGGCGGCCGGTATGGCGCTGGGCCACGGCCTCCAAGACGCCCAGAAGACGATGGGCATCGTGGTGATGGCCCTGGTCATCTCGGACGTCGAGGAAGCGGGCGACCCGATTCCGGTCTGGGTCAAGATCGCGTGCGCGGTGATGCTGTCGCTGGGTACGTACGCCGGTGGGTGGCGCATCATGCGTACGCTCGGGCGGAAGATCATCGAGCTCGATCCTCCGCAGGGGTTCGCGGCGGAGACCACGGGTGCGTCGCTGATGTTCACGACGGCGTTCATCTTCCACGCGCCGATCTCGACGACGCATGTCATCACGTCCGCGATCATGGGTGTGGGGGCGACGAAGCGGGTGAACGCGGTGCGGTGGGGTGTCGCCAAGAACATCATCCTCGGCTGGTTCATCACGATGCCGGCGGCGGCGCTGGTAGCGGCCACCAGCTTCTGGCTCGTGGACGTGACGTTCCTGTAAGCCCCCCTTTTTTCCGCCCCCGCCGCCCCTACCCTTCCCGTCACTGACTCGGGGGCGCTGCCCCCGAACCCCCCGGTCCTCAAA
>NZ_JBHXTO010000099.1:0-35748 GCF_042677425.1 Streptomyces sp. NPDC127119
CCTCGGGGAGGGGCTGCGCCCCGTCCCACTCAGGGGCGCGGGGAACTGCGCAGTCTTTTGGTTTTGAGCCGCACCCGGGACGCGGCGCCCAGCCCGCTCCTTCAGGGGCGCGGGGAACTGCGCGAACGGCCCCCACCGGCCCGCACCTGACCACCGGGCCGAGCCGAACCCCCTCAGCCAACCCCCACGCGCGCCGCCGCGAACCCGTCCGCGTCCCACGTCCCGCCCAGCCCCGGCGCCAGCCAACCCCCCACCGCCCCGCGGAACGCCGCAACGGGCCCCCGCCCGACCCCTTCAGGCAACGCGCCCAGCAACGGCGCACCCGCCACGACGGGAAGATCCAGGACATTGCATCGCGACGCCAGATCCGGCTCGTCGGGCCAGCTGCCGATGACGACTCCGAGCAGCTCAACCCCTCGGGACCGAAGCTCCCGCGCCGTCAGCTCCGTCGTGTTGAGCGTGCCGAGCCCGGCGGACGCGACCACCACCACGGGCGCCCCCAACAGCCGCGCCACCTCCGCGAGCGTCCCGCCCTCGTCGTCGAACCGTACGAGCAGCCCGCCCGCGCCCTCCACCAGCACGAGGTCGTGCTCGGTGGCCAGTCCGGCCGCGGCCTCCGCCACCTGTCCGGGCCGCACCGGCGCGAGACCGGCCCGCCGGGCGGCCGTGGCGGGCGCCAACGGCTCGGGATAGCGGGCGAGTTCGACGGCCGTGACCGCGCCGGCGAGCCGCGCCACCTCCTCGGCATCGCCGGGCTCACCCGGCAGCACACCCGTCTGCGCGGGCTTGAGCACGGCCACCGACCGCCCGGCAGCGACGGCCGCCGCGGCCACCGCGGCCGTGGTGACGGTCTTCCCGACCTCCGTGCCCGTCCCCGTGATCACCAGTACCGTCATCTCAACCCTCCCGTGCCGCCGCGCACACGGCCGCCGTGATCCGCGCCAGATCGGCGTCACCGGTGACGTACGGCGGCATCGTGTAGACGAGGTCCCGGAACGGGCGCAGCCACACACCTTCGCGCACCGCCGCCCGGGTCGCCGCGGCCATGTCGATCTCGTGGTCCAGCTGGACGACCCCGATGGCGCCGAGGACGCGTACGTCCCGGACGCCGGGCAGTTCCGCCGCCGGTGCCAGCCCGTCCCGCAGGCCCGTCTCGATCCGTTTGACCTCGGTCTGCCAGTCCTGGCCGAGGAGGAGGTCGATCGAGGCGCAGGCCACGGCGGCGGCGAGGGGGTTGCCCATGAAGGTCGGGCCGTGGGCGAGGACCGGTACCTCGCCCCGCGAGATGCCCTCCGCGACCCGCGGGGTGCACAGCGTCGCCGCCATCGTCAGATACCCGCCGGTCAGCGCCTTGCCCACGCACATCACGTCCGGTGTCACGCCCGCGTGTTCCGCCGCGAACAACGCCCCGGTACGCCCGAAGCCCGTCGCGATCTCGTCGAACACGAGCAGCACGTCGTGCGCGTCGCACGCCTCGCGCAGCACCCGCAGATACGCGGGGGAGTGGAACCGCATCCCGCCCGCGCCCTGCACCACCGGCTCCACGATGACCGCCGCCAGTTCGTCCGCGTGCCGCTCGATCAGCGCCCGCAGATGATCGGCGTACGCCTCCTCGTACGCGACCGGGGGCGCGTCGGCGAAGACCTGGCGCTGGAGCACGCCCTGCCACAGTTCGTGCATCCCGCCCTCGGGGTCGCACACCGACATCGGCTGCCAGGTGTCGCCGTGATAGCCGCCGCGCCAGGTCAGCAGGCGCTGCTTGCCCGGACGGCCGAGCGAACGCCAGTGCTGGAGGCACATCTTGACGGCGACCTCGACGGACACCGAGCCGGAGTCGGCCAGGAAGACGTGTTCGAGTCCTTCCGGTGACATGTCGACAAGGCGCTTCGCCAGTCGCACGGCGGGCTCGTGCGTGAGCCCGCCGAACATCACATGGCTCATCCGGCCGAGCTGGTCGCGTGCCGCCTCGTTGAGGGCCGGGTGGTTGTAGCCGTGGATCGCGGACCACCAGGACGACATGCCGTCGATCAGCTCGTCACCGTCACCGCTACCGTCACCGGCCAGGCGCAGCCGCACCCCGCTCGCCGACTCCACGACGAGCGGTTCCTGCCGGCCCGGCATCGGCCCGTACGGATGCCACACGTGCCGCCGGTCGAGTTCGAGCAGCTCACGGACCCGATCGGCGGCCACGGCGGTGTCGGGCGGGGGCAGATCAGGCATTGGGCGCGAGATCCGTTCCGGCGCCCCGACGGCGTACCGAGACCAGGTCCGTACGCGCCTCGGAGCCCCGCGCGGCCTCCTGGACCAGCTCCTTGGGAGCCTCCTCCTGAGCGGTCGGGCCGCAGGGGCCGCAACCGCCGCCCCCGTGCGAGCCGCATCCGGCGCCCGCGTCGGCGTCCGTGTCCGTGTGCGAGCCGCATCCGGCGTGCGCGGTGACCCGGTGCTCCGGGAGCGTCACCTCGCCCGTGCCCTCCACCTCGAAACCGGCGTCCGCGATCATGTCCAGGTCCGCCTGGCCCGCCTGGCCCTCACTGGTGAGGTAGTCGCCGAGGAAGATCGAGTTGGCGAGGTGCAGGGCGAGGGGCTGCATCGTGCGGAGATGGACCTCGCGGCCGCCCGCGATCCGCACCTCGACGTCCGGGCAGACGAACCGGACCATCGCGAGGATGCGCAGACACCGCTGCGGGGTGAGGTTCCACTCCTTGGCGAGCGGGGTGCCCTCGAAGGGGATCAGGAAGTTGACCGGGACCGAGTCCGGGTCGAGGGCGCGCAGCGCGTAGACGACGTCGACGAGGTCCTCGTCGCTCTCGCCCATGCCCGCGATCAGACCGGAGCAGGCGGACAGACCCGCCGCGTGCGCCTTCTGGACCGTGGCCACCCGGTCGGCGTACGTGTGGGTGGTGGTGATGTCCCCGTACGTCCCCTCGGACGTGTTCAGGTTGTGGTTGTAGGCGTCCGCCCCCGCGTCGCGCAGCCGCTCGGCCTGGCCGTCCGAGAGGAGCCCGAGGCACGCGCACACCTCGACGCCCTCGTTCTGGTCCTTGATGGCCTTGATGGTGTCCGAGACCCGGTCGACGTCACGGTCGGTGGGACCGCGTCCGCTCGCCACGAGACACACCCGCTTGGCGCCGCCCGCCAGCCCGGCCGCCGCGGCCTCGGAGGCCTGGTCGGGCTTCAGCCAGGTGTACTTCAGGATCTCGGCCTTCGAGCCGAGCCGCTGCGAGCAGTAGGAGCAGTCCTCGGGGCACAGACCCGATTTGAGGTTGACGAGGTAGTTCAGCTTCACCCGTCGGCCGAACCACTGGCGGCGTACCTTGCCGGCCGCGGCCACCACATCGAGGAGTTCGTCGTCGGAGGTGGCCAGCACGGCCAGTGCCTCGTCGCGGGTCGGCAGCTCGCGCCGAAGCCCCTTGTCCAGCAGCGTGTTCAGCAGGTCCATGAGATCCGATCCTGGCCTATCCGACCGCGCCGGGCCAAGGAGGAACCAGACAACAGAGAGCGGTCGACGTGTGGGCATTGCCACACCATGGGTGGCTGGCCGTCCGGCTAGGGTCTGTGCGTTGCCTACAAAAGGCGGCTGTGCGTGGTCTGCACAAGGCAGTGGGGACGGCCGGGCGGAAAGTCGTGTGTCGGGGCCCCATGGGACACCCGCATCCACCCCTACCTCATGGCCGGAGGACACATGGCCCGATCGCCGTTCGAGTGGATCGACGAGCAGGCGCGGGCGCGCTCCCGGGCCGGACTCGTCCGTACCCTGCGTCCGCGTCCCGCCGACTCCGCGCTCCTCGACCTCGCCGGGAACGACTACCTGGGCCTGGCCCGGCACCCCGAGGTCACGGAGGGCGCCGCGCGGGCCGCCCGGACGTGGGGCGGCGGCGCCACCGGCTCCCGGCTCGTCAGCGGTTCCACGGAGCTGCACGCGGAACTCGAACACGAACTCGCCGAGTTCTGCGGCTTCGAGTCCGCTCTCGTCTTCTCCTCCGGCTACGCGGCCAACCTCGCCGCCGTCACCGCGCTGGCACCGCACGGCTCGCTCATCGTCTCCGACGCGGGCAACCACGCCTCGCTGATCGACGGCTGCCGGCTCGCGCGCGGCACCACGCAGGTCGTCGCCCACGCCGATCCGGAGGCCGTCCGCAAGGCGCTGGACACGCGGACCGGGCCCGCGATCGCCGTCTCCGACACGGTCTTCTCGGTGGACGGCGACGCGGCCCCGCTGACGGCACTGGCCGCGGCCTGCCGGGACGCGGGGGAAGCAGGGGAAGCGGGGGAAGCGGGGGAGTCCGGCAGGTCGGGCGCGGCGCTGGTGCTGGACGACGCGCACGGTCTCGGTGTCATCGGCGACGGCGGGCGGGGCGCCGCGTGGGCGGCGGGACTCGCGGGCGCGCCCGACGTCGTCACCACCGTCACCCTGTCGAAGTCGCTCGGCAGCCAGGGCGGCGCCGTCCTCGGACCGGCCCACGTCATCGACCATCTGGTGAACGCGGCCCGCACCTTCATCTTCGACACGGGCCTGGCCCCCGCGGCGGCGGGCGCGGCCCTGGCGGCCCTGCGTCTGCTGCGCGGGGAACCGGAACGGGCCGCACGCGCGCGTGCCGTGGCCACCGCCCTCTACGAACGCCTGACGGCCGGGGGTCTCGAAGCCGTACGGCCCGACGCCGCGGTCGTCTCCGTGCGCGCGTCCTCCCCGGAGCAGGCGCTGCGCTGGGCCGCGGAGTGCCGTGCGGCGGGTCTGGCCGTCGGCTGCTTCCGTCCCCCGTCGGTGCCGGACGGCATCTCACGGCTGCGCCTCACGGCCCGCGCGGATCTCACCGACCGGCAGGTCGACCGGGCCGTCGGCGTGATCATCGAAGCGCGCCGATAAAGCCTTCCCAGGCCGCGGGCGCGAAGAGGAGGGCGGGCCCCGACGCGTTCTTGGAGTCGCGCACCGCGAGCAGTCCGGCCCACGGGCCGGAGTCCGGCCGGGCGGTCTCGACGCAGTTGTTCATTCCCGTGCTGCGGCTGCTGCGCCGCCACCGCACACCGTGCAGATGGGCGCTGGGGTGGGTGCTGGAAGGTACGTACCGAGGCGTGGCGGGCATGGTGCCTCCTTATGCGCCGTCAGCTACACCGGCGATGAGATCCAACGTGTCCTCGGGCGAAAGGGCCTGGCCCTGAAGGGAGGTGAAGGCCTCCTCGTAGGACTGGAGGTCCTCTCTCTGTTCGAGATAAAGGCTACTCGTCAAGTGGTCGAGAACAACCACATCCAGATCAGATCTGTTCGTAAACGAAAAAATAACAAAGGGTCCTGTGACTCCGATGTGAGCCCCAACTCCGAAGGGCAGCACCTGAATGCGCACGTGAGGGAGGTGCGCGGCCTCGCGCAACCGGTCCAACTGCCGTGCCATGACCTCCGGTCCACCGACGGTCCGCCGCAACACCGACTCGTCCAGAACGGCACTCAGTCGGAGCGGTTTGTTCGAACGCAGCACCTCCTGGCGCGCGAGGCGCACCTTCACCAGCATCTCGACCAGAGCGTCGATCTTGCCGTCGGGCACCCCGTCCAGGGCGGCGCGTGTCACCGCGCGGGCGTACTCCGGTGTCTGCAGGAGGCCCGGCACCACGGAGTTCTCCAGCGTGCGCATCGCGTCCGCCTGCGCCTCAAGGCTGATGAAATCGCTGTACGTCGACGGCAGAAGGCCCCGGTAGGCGTGCCACCAGTGGTGCCGGCCGTCGCCGTCCGCGCCCGCCAGCACGACGAGCAACTCGTGCAGCTCCGGGTCGCGGACGTCGTACGCGTCCAGGAGTCGCCGCACGTCGGCGGGCTTGACCCCGCTGCGGCCGGTCTCGATCCGGCTCACCTTCGACTGGTGCCAGCCCACGAGGCGCGCAGCCTCGCCGCTCGTGAGGCCCGCGCGGGCGCGCAGGGCCCGCAGTTCGGCGCCGAGCTTACGTCGGCGCACCGCGGGGCCGTACTGCATGGCCGTCTCCTTCCGACCGTCGCGCAAGCGCTACAGCGCCCGGCGTCACGCCGACGGTAGAGGACAAACCACCTGCCCGCCCAAATACGGTCGACGGTCGCAGAGTTCACCGCTTCGAGCGACAGATATATGCATATCTTGGTGGATCGGCACCACGAACGCCGAGGTAGTGGCACTCTGGCGCAAGCACCAGTCCGGGACCGTCTCGAAGTCATCCGCTTCGGTCGGACCCCGGTCCCGTGGGAAAGGGACGACGTCGCATGGCAGACCACCAGGAAGCATCCGTCACTCTGCCGAGCGATCCCGCCTCGGTCTCCGTCGCCCGTACGTATGTCACCGACGTGCTGGCCGAATGGGGACTGCCGTCCGACTCGGAGACCGCAGACACGGTTCGGCTCATCGTCTCCGAACTTGCCACGAACGCGGTACAGCACACCTTCGGACTGTCACCCACCTTCACGGTGGACGTCGAACTCGACCGTGACGAACAACTGCGCATCGGTGTGACCGACAGCCACCCGCGCTTCCCGAAACGGCTGCCCGCCGCCGTTCAGCAGGACAACGGCCGGGGCATGGTGATCATCCGCTGGCTGACGGCGGAATCCGGTGGCAAGCTCTCGGTCCGAGCCACCAGCGAGGGCGGCAAGACCGTATCGATCATGCTCCCCTGGACGGCCCCGGCACAGCCGGTCCGGGCCGAGTAGGGCCCGCCCCGAAGAGGCGCGGGGAACCGCGCGCCAGGCCACGACGAGCCGGCGGACAACCCACAACACACAACGCACCGGACGTCCGGCGGTGAACGAGTAACCAGTCAGCGCCCGAATTCACGCGTGAGGGCCCGGGTCCCTCACGGGCGTCGAGCGGGTCTCCCACGGGTGTGATGCCCGGAATCCTCACGGGCGGCGGGCCGGGCCCCTCGCGGGCCGTCGGGCCGGGTCCCTCACGGGGTGGCCGTGGCGATCCGAGCGCCACGGCCACCCCGTGGGCGGATCACCTGACCCGGCCGTACCAGACGCTCTTGGTCCAGATCTTCTGGAGCTTCACCACGTCCCCGGTCTTCGGGGAGTGCCAGATCCGTCCCTTCCCGGCGTAGATGCCCACGTGGTAGACGTTCCGGCCCGAGTGGAAGAAGACCAGGTCCCCCTGCTTGCGGTTCGAGGAGGAGACGTGGTTCGTCTTGTTGTACTGGGCCGCAGCCGTGCGGGGCAGCTTCTTGCCCGCCTTCTTGAACGAGTACAGCGTGAGGCCGGAGCAGTCGAAGCGCTTGGGCCCCGTGGCCCCGTACTTGTACGGGGAACCCTTCTTGGAGGCCGCCACCTTGAGTGCCTTCGTCGCGGGGGTGGCCGCTTCCGCGTCGGACGCGAAGCCAGGGGCCACTATGCCGCCGCCTACGGCGGCGATGGTGAGAACCGATGCGGTACCGGCCCTGCTGAACAGCGACGGGACACGATTGAGCGCAGTCATGCGCAACCCTTCGTCAGCCGCCTGTGAAGGATGACCTGTCGGATTCGGGCTGGCGAAGTTGCCCGGCCGCAGCTGCGGCTTCACCCCAAGGGCCACTCGGATCTCTCCGGCGGCCCGTCATGCTCGGGTCCTCCACTCCTGCCGATGCACTTCTGTCGACCGGTCATCCGGGCAGCGGCAGGACTCGGCGTCCGCCCGGACCGCCCCGCCGCTTCTGGCGGGGGCTTGTCGTCGCAGGGATCTTGACGCACTGATGTCCCAAAAGCCGAGCGGAATCGGCGATTTGTGGGCTTACTCACCACTCACCCGTTCGGGTGGACAGCCCTTTCTACGGGTGGGCGTCGAGGGCCTCAAGGACCCCCGCACCAGCACCGGAATGGTTGATTCCGCCTCGGACGTACGTACGTTGCGCAACTCCCGGGGGCTTGTGGGAGCAGCCTCGACTACGCCAACCGGGGGTACGCCTTCTGGTCCGTTTCAACTCCAGTGCGGACGCCTCGTCAAGTGCCTGCGTGAGGCCGGACCGGTGGTGTACGTCAGGTGCCGGAGCCGGGCGGCAGGGCGACCCGGCCCGCCCTGCGCTCACCGTCGAGGACGCGCAGGGCCCGCGCCAGGGTTGCGGCGTGCAACTCGTTCTCGCCCCGCTGGTGCATCAGGGTCAGGGCGTCGCGCAGCGCGGTCGCCCTGCCGACCAGGGCCTGGGCCGCGCGCAGTCCGCGGTACGTGTCGCCGGAGTGCGCCGGGTTGATCCGGCCGAGCAGGTCGACCACCTCCAGATAGCGGTCGATCAGTTCGGCCTCGGCCCGCGTCAGGGCCGGCAGCGGGGGCAACTCGGGCGGAAGCATCGGCGGATCACCCCACGCCGGGTGTGTCGGACGTGCCTGATGCGTCGTCGGACGCGCCGAGGGCCGCCTTGCGGCTGGGGACGATCCGGTCGACCAGCCCGTACTCCAGGGCCTGGCGGGCGTCGAGGATCTTGTCCCGCTCGATGTCCGCGCCGATCCGCTCCCGGCGCTGCCCCGTGTGCCGGGCGAGCATGTCCTCCATCCGGGCGCGGGTGCGCAGCAGTTCGTCCGCCTGGATCGCCAGGTCGGACGCCTGGCCCCGGAGCGGCTCCGACAGGTGCGGCTGATGGAGCAGGATGCGGGCGCCCGGCAGCGCGTACCGCTTGCCCGGTGTGCCCGCGGCCAGCAGTACCGCGGCGGCCGACGCGGCCTGCCCGAGGCAGATGGTCTCCACCTCGCAGCTGACGAATCGCATCGTGTCGTAGACGGCCGCCATCGCGCTGAAGGAGCCGCCGGGGGAGTTGATGTAGAGCGAGATGTCCCGGTCGGGTGCCTGGTACTCCAGGTGCATGAACTGCGCCATCACGTCGTTCGCGGACGTGTCGTCGATCGGCGTCCCGAGAAACACGATCCGCTCTTCGAGGAGCTTGGAGTACGGGTCCATGGTCCGCGTCCCCGAGCTGGTGCGCTCGGTGAACTCGGGCAGGACGTGGCGGGCGGACGGTCGGCTTGCTGGGCGGGTCACGGCACGCGCCTCCTCCGGGAGAGGTTCTGTAAAAAATGTACAGGACGTACATGACGTTATGATGGGAGCATGGCCTACGAGATTCCGGTGACGCAAGCCAGGGCTGAACTCGCCGACCTGATCAACCGCGTGGTGTACGGCGCGGAACGCGTCGTCGTGACGCGGCACGGCAAGCCGCTCGTCGCGCTGGTCTCCGCGGCCGACCTGGAACGACTTGAGAAGCTCGACGCGGTGGGGGACGAGCAGGTGATCAGCTCGGTGTCCGGGCTCCACGAGGTCGCGTCCGCGCCCGGCACGGGTGAACGACAGCGGTTCGGCATCGCGGCGGAGCACCGGGGGCCGGGGGGTTCGTAGGCACGTTGCCGCTTGCGGGTCCGGTGGGGGTCGATCGCGCAGTTCCCCGCGCCCCTGAAAGGCTGCGCCGTTCCCCGCGCCGCTCAAGGATTGCGCCGTTCCCCGCACCCCTTGAGGGGTGTGGCGGTTAACGTGATTGAAACTCTGTCGAACTAGCCTGCAGCACCACGTCACCAGGGGTTTTCGTGGGTCGCGGTCACGGTGGGTTCGTACTGCGGTCGGATCCGGCATGGTGGCTGCGGCAGCCGGACCCCGCACGGTCCGGCGCGAGGACTGTGAGGTGGAAAGCCGTGCAACTGACGCCGCACGAGCAGGAGAGGCTGCTCATCCATGTGGCCGCCGACGTGGCCGAGAAGCGCCGGGCCCGGGGGTTGAAGCTGAATCATCCCGAGTCCGTCGCGCTGATCACCTCGCACATCCTCGAAGGGGCCAGGGACGGCCGCACGGTCGCCGAACTCATGGCCTCCGGACGCAAGATCCTCACCCGCGAGGACGTCATGGAGGGCATCCCCGAGATGATCCACGACGTACAGGTCGAGGCGACCTTCCCCGACGGCACCAAGCTCGTCACCGTCCACGACCCGATCGTCTGACGGGGGAGCGGCAGCCATGATTCCCGGAGAGATCCTGTTCGCCGACGGGCCGGTCGCCTTCAACGAAGGCCTCGCCGTCACCCGGCTCACCGTCCTCAACGCCGCCGACCGGCCCGTCCAGGTCGGTTCCCACTACCACTTCACCGAGGCCAACCCCGGTCTCGACTTCGACCGCGCCGCCGCACACGGCAAGCGGCTCAACGTCGCCGCGGGCACCGCCGTGCGCTTCGAGCCCGGCATCCCCGTCGAGGTGGAACTCGTGCCGATCGCCGGCGCCCGTGTCGTGCCGGGTCTGCGCGGCGAGACCGGAGGACCCCTCGATGCCTGAGATCTCGCGTGCCGCCTACTCCGACCTGTTCGGGCCCACCACGGGCGACCGGATCCGGCTCGCCGACACCGACCTCCTGATCGAGATCGAGGAGGACCGTTCCGGCGGGCCCGGACGCGCGGGCGACGAGGCCGTGTTCGGCGGCGGCAAGGTCATCCGGGAGTCCATGGGGCAGGCGCGGGCGACGCGCGCCGAAGGCACCCCGGACACGGTCGTCACGGGCGCGGTGATCGTCGACCACTGGGGGATCATCAAGGCCGACGTGGGCATCCGCGACGGCCGGATCACCGGCATCGGCAAGGCGGGCAACCCCGACACCATGGACGGGGTGCACCCGGACCTGGTCATCGGCCCGGAGACCGAGATCATCGCGGGCAACGGACGCATCCTGACGGCCGGTGCCATCGACGCCCATGTGCATCTGATCTGCCCGCAGATCGCCGACGAGGCGCTGGCCTCCGGGATCACGACCCTCGTCGGCGGCGGCACCGGCCCCGCCGAGGGGTCCAAGGCCACCACCGTCACCCCCGGCCCCTGGCACCTCGCCCGGATGCTGGAGGCGATGGAGCAGTACCCCCTCAACTTCGGGCTGCTGGGCAAGGGCAACACCGTCTCGGAAGAGGCGATGCTGTCGCAGCTGCGCGGTGGCGCGCTCGGCCTCAAGCTCCACGAGGACTGGGGCTCCACGCCCGCGGTCATCGACGCCGCGCTCACCGTCGCGGACCGCACCGGCGCGCAGATCGCCATCCACACGGACACCCTCAACGAGGCCGGGTTTGTGGCCGACACGCTCGCCGCCATCGCGGGGCGCACGATCCACGCGTACCACACGGAGGGTGCGGGAGGCGGGCACGCGCCGGACATCATGACCGTGGTCTCCGAGGCGCACGTGCTGCCCAGTTCGACCAACCCGACCCGGCCCTACACCGTCAACACCGCCGAGGAACACCTCGACATGCTGATGGTCTGCCACCACCTGAACGCCGCCGTGCCGGAGGACCTGGCGTTCGCGGAGTCCCGTATCCGGCCCACCACGATCGGCGCCGAGGACATCCTGCACGACCTCGGCGCGATCTCGATCATCTCCTCCGACGCCCAGGCGATGGGGCGCGTCGGTGAGGTCATCATGCGGACCTGGCAGACCGCGCACGTCATGAAGCGGCGCCGGGGCGCGCTGCCGGGGGACGGGCGTGCGGACAACCACCGTGTACGTCGCTATGTCGCCAAATACACGATCAACCCGGCCGTCGCCCAGGGCCTCGCCCGCGAGATCGGCTCCGTCGAGACCGGCAAGCTCGCGGACCTCGTGCTGTGGGAGCCCGCGTTCTTCGGCGTCAAGCCGCACCTCGTCGTCAAGGGCGGGCAGATCGCGTACGCGCAGATGGGCGACGCCAACGCGTCCATCCCCACGCCCCAGCCGATCCTGCCGCGGCCCATGTTCGGCGCGATCGGCCGGGCTCCCGCGTCCAACTCGTTCAACTTCGTGGCGCCGATCGCCATCGAGGACGGGCTGCCCGAGCGGCTCGGGCTCGGGAAGCGGTTCGTGCCGATCGAGTCGACGCGCGGCGTGACCAAGGCGGACATGCGCGAGAACGACGCCCGGCCGCAGGTACGGGTCGATCCCGACAGCTTCGCCGTCACCATCGACGGGGAGCTGGTGGAGGCGACCCCTGCGGCCGAACTGCCCATGGCCCAGCGGTATTTCCTGTTCTGAGCCGGCGTCGGGGGCTGCGTCGGCCCCGGTACCGGTTCCGGCCCGTCAACGGCTCAGCGTTTCGAGGTTCGTCATGTCGCGTGCTGCTTTGCTCGTACTGGCCGACGGCCGGTTTCCCGCCGGCGGGCATGCTCACTCCGGCGGGGCCGAGGCCGCGGTCAAGGCCGGCCGGATCACCGGGGCGGCGGACCTGGCGGACTTCTGCCGGGGGCGGTTGCACACGGCCGGGCTGGTGTCCGCCTCGCTCGCCGCGGGCGCGGCGCTCGGGCTCGATCCGGTGGAACTCGACGGGGCCGCGGACGCTCGTACGCCGTCGCCCGCGTTGAGGGTCGCCGCGCGCAAGCTCGGGCGGCAGCTGATGCGGGCCGGGCGGGCGACCTGGCCGTCCGCCGAACTGGACGCGCTGGCCGGGCGGTTTCCCAAGGGCGCCCACCAGCCCGTCGTGCTCGGGGTGGTCGCGCGGGCCGCCGGGCTGGAGCCGGAGGACGCCGCGTACTGCTCCTTGTACGAGTGTGTCAGTGGGCCGGCGAGTGCGGTGGTGCGGTTGCTGAGCCTTGATCCGTTCGATGCGACGGGGGTGTTGGCGGGGTTGGCTCCCGAACTCGATGTCGTGGCGGGGCGGGCGGTCGAGGCCGGGCGGTGTGCGGTCGAGGGTGGGGTGGGGGTGTTGCCGGCGGGGGGTGCGCCGCTGTTGGAGATCGGGGCGGAGGCGCATGCCGCTTGGGCTGTGCGGTTGTTCGCGTCCTAGGGGGTTCGCCCCCGCCGCCCCTACCCGTCCCCGTCCACGTATGGGGCTGCGCCCCTCGCCCCCTGATCGCGCTTCGCGCTCGTCCTCAAACGCCGGACGGGCTGAAGGGATCGCGGGCGGCTGAAGGGGGCGCGGGCGGGCCGAAAGACAACACATGGAGTTGGAGTCGTAGTCATGCATCTTGATCAGCGTCACACCCACGACGGGCCCGCCGCAGTCAGCGCCGATGCTCATCGGGCCGATGGGCGGCGGCGGGCTCTGCGGGTGGGGCTCGGGGGGCCCGTGGGGTCCGGGAAGACCGCCACCGTGGCCGCGTTGTGCCGGGCCCTGCGGGACGAGTGGTCCTTGGCCGTCGTCACGAACGACATCTATACGCGGGAGGACGCCGAGTTCCTGTTGCGGGAAGCGGTGCTGCCGCCCGAGCGGATCACCGCCGTCGAGACCGGGGCCTGCCCGCACACGGCGATCCGCGACGACATCTCCGCGAACCTCGAAGCGGTCGAGGATCTGGAGGACGAGGTCGGGCCGCTGGAGCTGATCCTCGTCGAGTCGGGGGGCGACAACCTGACGGCGACCTTCTCCAAGGGGCTCGTCGACGCGCAGA
Organism: Streptomyces sp. NPDC127119; assembly: GCF_042677425.1. Classification (NCBI taxonomy): domain Bacteria; kingdom Bacillati; phylum Actinomycetota; class Actinomycetes; order Kitasatosporales; family Streptomycetaceae; genus Streptomyces; species Streptomyces sp. NPDC127119. Next base: position 13,296 of record NZ_JBHXTO010000099.1, read on the forward strand.
TCTTCGTCATCGATGTCGCGGGCGGGGACGACATCCCGCGCAAGGGCGGGCCCGGGGTCACCACCGCCGACCTGCTCGTGGTGAACAAGACCGATCTGGCCCCGTACGTCGGGTCGGATCTCGGGCGGATGGCCGCCGACGCGAAGGCTCAGCGGGGCGAACTGCCCGTCGTCTTCCAGTCGCTGCGCGCCGAGGACGGGGTCAAGGACGTCGCCGCCTGGGTGCGGGCGCAGCTCGCCGCGTGGACGGCGTGACGTCCGCGGTGCCGGGGACTTCAGGGGCATCCGTGGTGTCCGGGGTGTCCGGGGTGCGGGCCGCCGCGCGGATCGGGGCCCGGCCGGACGGGCGGGGTGGGACAGCGCTGCCCACGCTGGAGAGCGGGGGCCCGCTCGCCCTGCGGCGGACGCGGGCGAGCGGTTCCGAGGCGCGCGTCATGCTGGTCGGCGCGATGAGCGGGCCGCTGGGCGGAGACCACTTCACCGTGACGGCGGAGGTGGCCGAGGGGGCACGCCTGCACGTCGGGTCGGCCGCCGCCACCATCGCCCTGCCGGGGCAGGCCAAGGAGGAAGCGCGTTACGACGTACGCCTGAAAGTGGCGGACGGGGGTGAACTGTGCTGGCTGCCAGAGCAGTTGATCTCCGCCGAGGGGAGCGATCTGCGCGTCGCCACCCGTGTCGAGCTTGCGTCCGGGGCGCGGCTGACCCTGCGCGAGGAGCAGGTGCTCGGACGGGTCGGTGAGGAGCCCGGGCGGCTCAGCAGTCGGCTCACCGTCCTGCTCGCCGGACGGCCGCTGTTCGACCAGGAGCTCTCCTGCGGGCCCGGGGCGCCCGGTGGGTGGGACGGGCCGGCTGTCCTGGGTGGGCATCGTGCGCTCGGCCAGCTCATCGTCGTACGGCCGGAGTACGTGACGCGGCCGGTCGCGCCGCGGTTGCTGGGGGAGTACGCCGCGCTCACCCCGCTCGCCGGGCCGGGCGCCCTGGTGACCGCCGTCGCCGCCGACGCGCTCCAACTGCGCCGCACCCTCGACGAGGCCCTGCGCCTACTGGGCTGAAGCACGAGCCGAAGCACGGGCTGAAGCACGGGGTGAAGCACCCGCGAAACGGGCGTCACCGCTCAACGGACAGAGATGTTCCGGTTATCGGATTGGCAAAAAAGACACATCGCCCCTGTTCTCAGGTACCTCACAGCCGAAAGGATCCCCCGTACTGACCACGACGACAGTAGGGGGAGAACTCTCTTGAGAGGTATGAGAAAGGTGACGGCGTTCGGCTCGGCCGGAGCGCTCGTCACCGCGACACTCATAGCCGGCGCCGTCGCGGCTCCGACGGCCAACGCGGAATCCCGCCACGGTCAGAACAGCCACGTCAGCCAGACGCGCGGCGCCGAGATCGCCGCCGCCCGCGCCGCGAAGGCCGGCATCGACTGGCAGGACTGTCCGGCGGACTGGGGCATCGCGAAGCCCATCCAGTGCGGCTGGGTCACCGTGCCGCTCGACTACGCGAAGCCCAACGGCAAGAAGATCAAGCTCGCCCTCGACCGCATCGGCAACACGGGCACCAAGGCGGAGCGCCAGGGCGCCCTCGTCTACAACCCGGGCGGCCCCGGCGGCTCCGGACTGCGCTTCCCGACCCGCGTCACCAACAAGAACCCGCTGTGGGTGAACACCTCGAAGGCGTACGACTTCGTGGGCTTCGACCCGCGCGGAGTCGGCCACTCGGCGCCCATCTCCTGCATCGACCCGCAGGAGTTCGTGAAGGCGCCCAAGATGGACCCGGTGCCGGACTCCGAGGCCGACAAGCGCGTCCAGCGCAAGCTCGCCGCCGAGTACGCGGACGGCTGCGCCGAGCGCAGCGGCGAGATGCTGCCGCAGATGACGACCCCCAACACCGTCCGCGACCTGGACGTCATCCGGGCCGCGCTCGGTGAGAAGAAGCTCAACTTCCTGGGCGTCTCGTACGGCACGTACATCGCCGCCGTCTACGGCACGCTCTACCCGAACCACGTGCGCCGCATGATCGCGGACAGCGTCGTCAACCCGTCGCGCGAGAAGATCTGGTACGAGGCCAACCTCGACCAGGACGTCGCCTTCGAGATGCGCTGGAAGGACTGGCAGGACTGGGTCGCCAAGAACGATGCCGCCTTCCACCTCGGCGACACGCGCGCCAAGGTCCAGGACCAGTGGCTGAAGCTGCGCGCCACCGCCAAGAAGAACCCCATCGGCGGGGTCGTCGGCCCGGCCGAGCTCATCGGCTTCTTCCAGAGCGCGCCGTACTACGACTCGTCGTGGGTGCCGGTCGCGACCGTCTTCAGCAAGTACGTCGCCGGTGACACCCAGGCGCTCGTCGACGCCGCCGCGCCGGACCTGACCGACACCGCGGGCAACATCTCCTCGGAGAACGGCAACGCCGTCTACACGGCCGTCGAGTGCACCGACGCCAAGTGGCCCACCAGCTGGAAGAAGTGGGACCGCGACAACAGCGAGCTGCACAAGAACTACCCGTTCATGACGTGGGCCAACGCCTGGCTGAACCTGCCGTGCGCGACCTGGCCCGCCAAGCAGCAGACCCCGCCGACCGTGAAGACCGGCAAGGGCCTGCCGCCCGTCCTGATCGTGCAGTCCACGCGTGACGCCGCCACTCCGTACGAAGGCGCCGTCGAACTGCACAAGCGGTTCAAGGGCTCCCGCCTGATCACCGAGAAGGACGCGGGCTCGCACGGTGTGACGGGGCTGGTCAACCCGTGCATCAACGAGAAGGTGGACACCTACCTGCTCACCGGCAAGGTCGGCGCGGCCGACGTGACGTGCACCCCGCACGCCCCGCCCACCGCTTCGCCGCGGCCACCGACATAATGGGGGGGGGGGCCGCCCACGGCCCCCCCCCTCCCACGTCCTGAGCCCCGGGCGTCAACGCTGCGGCAGGCGCGGGAACTTGCGGGACTTCGCCTTCTCGGCGGCCTCCTCGGCCTTCACCTCGGCCGCGTACCGGTCCACGTACTCCTGCTCGGAGAGGGTGAGGATCGCGTACATGATCTCGTCGGTGATGGCGCGCAGGATCGCCTTCTCGTTCTCCATGCCCGCGTAGCGGGAGAAGTCGAGGGGTTCCCCGAAGCGGATCGCCACCGGGTGGATCTTGGGGATCTTCCGGCCGGGCGGCTGGGCCTCGAACGTGCCGATCATCGCGCACGGGATGACGGGGACCTCGGCCCTGAGCGCCATCACCGCGACGCCCACCTTGCCCTTGTAGAGGCGGCCGTCGTGCGAGCGGGTCCCCTCCGGGTAGATGCCGAGCAGTTCGTCCTTGGTCAGGACGCCGAGCCCTTCACGGATCGCCGCCTTGCCCGCCTCCTTGCCGGAGCGGTCCACCGGGATCTGCCCGGCGCTGCGGAAGAAGAACGCCGTCAGCCGGCCCTTGATGCCGGGGCCCGTGAAGTACTCGGCCTTGGCGAGGAACGTGATGCGCCGCTTGAGGATCGCGGGCATCAGGAAGTGGTCCGAGAACGACAGGTGATTGCCCGCGACGATGGCCGCCCCCGTCGCCGGTACGTGCTCCAGGCCCTCGATCCGGGGCCGGAAGACCAGCCGCAACAGCGGTCCCAGAATCACGTACTTGAGAACGTAATAGAACAACGGGTCGCTCCTCGCTTCGCCGGATCGACCGGACAGGTCCTGGCTGGTCAAACAGGTGTGCTGCGGGACGCCAGTGTAGGTGCAGGCCCGGGCCCCTGTAACCGTCCCCGGTCGGACTCATGCTGGACCGGTGCGCCCGTGCCGCACCACCCGCCGACGCGTCCGGTGGCTCGTTCCCGACGGACCACCACGCCCCTGCGCCCTCAGCGGCGGCTCACCCGCCGGCCGGCCCCCGGGGTCTCGGTCCAGCCCTCGTCCGGCACGTGGGCGCAGTCCCGCGGCAGTCGGGCGCGCACATGATGGACGCGGCCGGAGTGCCGGCGGCAGGACACTCGCGTTCACGGCGATTCCGATGGACCTCACCGACGGGCGCGGGACCGACGCGGTCATCGACGCCGTCGGCATGGAGGCGCACGGTACGCCGGCATCGAACTCGTTCGCCGTGGCGGGACGTTGTCCATCTCCGGGGCTACGGCGGCGCTGTCAGCCCGATGCGCCGTTCCAAGCGAAGGAGGACGGAACGGTCAAGACCCTCCCGAAGCCGTGACCGGGCACCGGCCCCTTCAGGGGCGCGGGGAACTGCGCGAACGGCCCCCACCGGGCCGCACCCGACATATGACCCGCGGTATCCCATCCGTGGGGGCGGGACCGGTCGTGCGTCGGGTGCGGGCCGGTGGGGGCTTGTCGCGCAGTTCCCCGCGCCCCTAAAAGCGGAAAGACTGCGCCGTTCCCCGCGCCCCTAAGCAGTGCGCAGCACTGTTTCCAAGGTGCCGAGCGCCATCCGCAGGTCCTCGTCCGTGATCGTCAGGGGCGGCGCCAGCCGGATCGTGGAGCCGTGGGTGTCCTTCACCAGAATTCCCTCGCGCATCAGCGACTCGCTGATCTCGCGGCCCGTCCCGATGGCGGGGTCGATGTCGACGCCCGCCCACAGCCCCCGCGCCCGGAACCCCCGGACCCCCTTGCCCACGAGGGCGGACAGGCCGTCCCGCAGGAGCACGCCCGCCTCCTCCGCCCGGCGCTGGAACTCGCCCGTCTCCAGCAGTTCCACCACGGCGGAGCCGACCGCCGCGGCCAGCGGGTTGCCGCCGAACGTCGAGCCGTGTTCGCCCGGCCGCAGCACCTCCAGCACCTCGCGCCGCGCGACGACCGCGGAGACCGGCACGATGCCGCCGCCGAGCGCCTTGCCGAGGAGCACGACGTCCGGGACGACGTCCTCGTGCTCGACGGCCAGTGTGCGGCCCGTGCGGCCGAGGCCGGACTGGATCTCGTCGGCGATGAAGAGGCAGCCCGTCCGCGCGGTCAGTTCGCGGACGCCCCGCAGATAGCCGTCGTCCGGGATGACGACTCCCGCCTCGCCCTGGATCGGCTCGATCAGCACGGCCGCGGTCGTCTCGTCGATCGCCGCTTCGAGCGCGGCGAGGTCGTTGTACGGGACCACCCGGAACCCCGGTGTGAAGGGGCCGAACCCCGCGCGGGCGGACTCGTCGGTGGAGAAGCTGACGATGGTCGTCGTACGGCCGTGGAAGTTGTCGGCGGCCACGATGATCGTCGCCCGGTCGGCGGGGACGCCCTTGACCTCGTACGCCCACTTGCGCGCCACCTTGACGGCGCTCTCCACGGCCTCGGCGCCCGTGTTCATCGGCAGCACCATGTCCAGGCCGGTGAGCGAGGCCAGCGACTCGGCGAACGCGGCCAGCCGGTCGTTGTGGAAGGCGCGCGAGGTCAGCGTCAGCTGGTCGAGCTGGCGGTGCGCGGCCTCGATCAGGGCCGGGTGGCGGTGCCCGAAGTTGAGCGCCGAGTAGCCGGCCAGCATGTCGAGATAGCGGCGGCCCTCGACATCCTCGACCCAGGCCCCCTCGGCGCGGGCGACGACCACGGGCAGCGGGTGGTAGTTGTGCGCGAGGACGGGCTCCTCGGCGCGGATCAGCTCGGCGGACGAGCGCAGGGCACGGCTGGGCGCGACAGTCATGAGCGGATCTCCTGTGTGCAGCACTTGATGCCGCCGCCGGCCTTCTGGAACTCCGACAGGTCGACGGGGACGGGAACGTAGCCGTGGCGGTCGAGTTCGCCCGCGAGGGCTTCCGCGCGCGGCGCGATGAAGACGTGGCGGCCGTCCGAGACGGAGTTCAGCCCGAACACCATCGCGTCCTCACGGGTGGCGATCACCGCGTCGGGGAAGAGCAGGCGGAGTACTTCACGGCTGCCCGCGGAGAAGGCTTCCGGGTAGTACGCGATGTTCGCCTCGGGGCCGTCGTCGAGCACGAACAGCGCGGTGTCGAGGTGGTAGAAGCGGGGGTCCACCAGCGTGAGGCTGACCGTGGGGACGCCGAAGTACTCCTGCACCTCGTGATGGGCGGACCGTGCCGTACGGAACCCGGTGCCGGCCAGCAGATGGCGGCCGGCGAACACCAGGTCGCCCTCGCCCTCGCACACCGACTCGGGCTTCTGGACGTCGAAGCCCGCGCTCTTGAACCACGTCTCGTACGCGCTGGACTCCGGGCGGCGCTGCGGCGCGTGGAAGAGCGAGCCGAAGACCCGGCCGGCGACGACCAGCGCCGAGTTCGCGGCGAAGACCATGTCCGGCAGACCGGCGACCGGCTCCACGCTGTCGACGGTGTGGCCGTGGGCGCGGTAGGCGGAGATCAGCTCCGCCCACTGGCCGCGGGCCAGCTCGACGTCGACCTGTGTGTCCTCATGCATCCAGGGATTGATGGCGTACTGCACGGCGAAGTGTCTGGGTTCGCAGACCAGAAACCGCCTGGGGCGCGGCACACGACTCATGGGCACAGAGGGGTTCCTCCGCTTTCCTGAGGTGTCGGGTGGGATGCCTCAACGGTAGAAAGCGGGGGAGTGGTGCGACAAGAATCGAGGATTGCGCGCTGCCGAAGAAATGCTGCGTCTTGAGGCCGTTCGACGCACGATCAGTGCGTGATTCACCCGAACGGGTGGAGGAACGGCGGATTCAGGCTTCCGGAGCCGGCTGGTTCGCCCCCGCCTCGGGGCTCTCCGGCAGCAGATGCGACAGCACCATGAAGCTGACCGTCTTGCGGATGAACGGCTCCACCCGGATCCGCTCCAGCACCTCCTCGAAGTGCTCCACGTCCCGGGCCCGTACGTGCAGCAGCGCGTCCGCCCCGCCGGTCACCGTCATCGCGGCCGTGATCTCCGGATGGTTGCGCACCACCTCCGCGAGCCGCCGCGGCGGCGCCGCGCCCTCGCAGTACACCTCCACATACGCCTCGGTACGCCACCCGAGCGCCGCCGGTTTCACCGTCGCCGTGAAGCCCGTGATCACGCCCGTCTCACGCAACCGGTCGGCCCGGCGCTTGACCGCGGTGGCGGACAGCCCGATCGCCGCGCCGATCTCCGCGAAACTCGTGCGGGCGTTCGCCATCAGAGCCGTGACGATCTTCCGGTCGAGATCGTCGAAAGGCGCGGACATGGGTCTCATGCGGGCACTGTATCCAGGGACGATCCGGCCACGACGACCTTGCCCGCCGCATGTGCAGGCGCGCGGATTGCTCCTACACTCCGGGTTCATGCTGCGCGCCCTCGCCGTCGACGACGAACCACCCTCCCTCGAAGAGCTGCTCTATCTGCTGGACGCCGATCCACGGGTGAGCAGCGTCGAGGGCGCGAGCGACGCCACGGCGGCGCTGCGGCGGATCAACCGGGCCCTGGACAGCGGCCCGGACGGCGACGAGGGCATCGACGTCGTCTTCCTCGACATCCACATGCCCGGCCTCGACGGACTCGACATGGCACGGCTGCTCGCCGGGTTCGCCAAGCCGCCGCTCGTCGTGTTCGTCACCGCCCACGAGGGGTTCGCCGTCCAGGCCTTCGACCTCAAGGCCGTCGACTACGTCCTGAAGCCGGTCCGCAGGGAACGCCTCGCCGAGGCCGTGCGCCGGGCCGTCGAGCAGATGGACGCGGCCCCGCTGATCCCCGTGCACGAACCCGACCCGGACCACATATCCGTCGAGCTGGGCGGGGTCACCCGGTTCGTCGCCGTCGAGGACATCACCCATGTCGAGGCCCACGGCGACTACGCGCGGCTGCACACCGACCAGGGCAGCCACCTCGTGCGCATCCCCCTGTCCACCCTGGAGGAGCGCTGGCGCTCGCGCGGTTTCGTCCGCATCCACCGCCGCCATCTCGTCGCTCTCGGTCACATCAGCGAACTCCGCCTGGACGCGGGTACGGTGAGCGTCCTGGTCGATACGGTCGAACTCCAGGTCAGCCGCCGCCACGCACGGGAACTGCGGGACCTGCTGATGCGCCGGACCGCGAGCTGAGGAGGCGGAGTTGCCCCACGACCCCACCGACCGGCGCGTGCCCTCCGACCGGCGCGTGCCCACCGACCGCCGGGTCGTCGTCACCGGCCCGCCGCGCCGTACGCGCCCGCTGAGCCGCTCCCGGCCGCGGACCGAGATCGACGAGCAGACCACACTCGGCCACACCTACGTCCGCTCCCTGATGCGCAGCCAACTGCGGGCCGCGCTCACCGTCTTCGCCGTGCTCATCCTGTTCGTGGGCCCGCTGCCGCTGGTGTTCACCGTGCTGGGGGACAGTTCGAGCCTCGAATGGATCGTGCTCGGCTTCTGCGTCTACCCGCCGCTGGTGCTGCTCGCCGGCTGGTACGTGCGCCGCGCCGACCGCAACGAGAAGGACTTCGTCCGTCTCGTGGAGGACCGCTGAGCACGTGAACGAGAACTACGCCGTTCCGGCGGTCGCCCTCGTGGTCGTCGCGACCGTCTTCGTCGGCGCCTTCGGACTGCGCATATCCCGCACCACCTCCGACTTCTACGTGGCCTCCCGCACGGTCGGCCCCCGCCTCAACGCGGCCGCCATCAGCGGCGAGTACCTCTCCGCCGCCTCCTTCCTCGGCATCGCGGGCCTCGTCCTCGTCCAGGGCCCGGACATGCTCTGGTACCCGGTCGGCTACACCGCCGGCTACCTCGTCCTGCTGATCTTCGTCGCGGCCCCGCTGCGCCGCTCCGGCGCGTACACCCTGCCCGACTTCGCCGAGGCGCGGCTCGCCTCGCAGGGCATGCGGCGGCTGGCCGGAGCCTTCGTCGTCGGCGTCGGCTGGCTGTACCTCCTGCCCCAGCTCCAGGGCGCGGGACTGACCCTGAACGTGCTCACCGGGGCGTCCAAGTCCCTCGGCGGTGTCATCGTCGCGGTCGTCGTGGTGGCGACCGTCGCCGCGGGCGGTATGCGCAGCATCACCTTCGTCCAGGCCTTCCAGTACTGGCTCAAGCTCACCGCCCTGCTCGTCCCCGCGCTCTTCCTCGTCCTCGCCTGGCAGGACGACGGGGCGCCGCGCCACGCCTTCGACGAACCGGCCACGTTCCGCGAACACCGGGTCGTACGCATCGACGCCGGACTCGACCTGAAGCTCGCCGGGCCGCTGACCGTCACCGCGGACGGCACGGTCGACGGCGTACGGTACGAGGAACGGCAGGTCAGGCTGCCCGCGGGCGTCCACCGCATCGAGCGGGGCACCCGGCTGTCCTTCAGCAAGGGCGACCCCGTGCCCGTCGCCGACCGCGGGGACAACGGCGGCATGTCCACCTCGCTCGCCGCGGGCCGCGAGGAACGGCCGCTGTACGCCACGTACGGGCTGATCCTCGCCACCTTCCTCGGCACCATGGGGCTGCCGCACGTCGTCGTGCGCTTCTACACCAGCCCGCACGGCGTGGCCGCCCGCCGCACCACCGTCGCCGTCCTCGCGCTGATCGGCTTCTTCTACCTCCTCCCACCGCTCTACGGAGCGCTGGGCCGCCTGTACGCCCCCGAGCTGACCCTGACCGGGGACGCCGACGCCGCCGTGCTGCTGCTGCCCGACCGGGTCGTCGGCGGGCTCGGCGGGGACCTCCTCGGCGCGCTGGTGGCCGGCGGGGCCTTCGCCGCGTTCCTGTCCACCGCGTCCGGCCTGACCATGGCCGTGGCGGGCGTGCTCACCCAGGACGTGCTGCCCTCCCGCGGGGTACGGCACTTCCGGCTCGGCACGGTCCTGTCCATGATCGTGCCGCTCGCGGCGAGCATGCTCGTGGGCGGACTGCCGGTCGCCGACGCCGTGGGACTCGCCTTCGCGGTGTCCGCCTCGTCGTTCTGCCCGCTGCTCGTCCTCGGCATCTGGTGGCACCGGCTCACCCCGCCCGGCGCGGCGGCCGGGATGCTCGTCGGCGGCGGCTCGGCGCTCCTCGCGGTCGCCGCCACCATGGCCGGCTTCCCCGGGACGGGCTCCCTGCACGCGCTCCTCGCCTGGCCCGCGCTGTGGTCGGTGCCGCTGGGCTTCCTCACCATGGTCCTGGTGTCCCTGGCGACACCCCGGCGCGTACCGGCCGGAACGGCGGCCATCCTCGCCCGTTTCCATCTGCCGGAGGAGCTCGCCGGAGGACAGGTCCGCACGGAGGCCAAGGGGAGCCCGGAGATCAAGGGGAGCCCGGAGACCAAGGAGATCAAGGCGTGAGCGGATTCCTGGCGGGCCTCTGCGTGGCCGTGCTGCCGCTGCTGGCGGCCGGATTCTGGTTCGGCCGGCGCACCGCGCAGTCGCCGAGCCCCGGCGGCCTCGGCACCCCCGTCGAACACGCCACCTTCGAGACCCTGCACACCGCCTCCCTCGCCGCGCCCCCGCTGCGCGCGGGCCTCACCGGGGAGACGGCCCGCAAGTCCGCGCGACGGCTGCGCACCCTGCTCGGCACGGACGCGCTCTGCCTCACCGACCAGGAGACCGTGCTGGCGTGGGAGGGCGCGGGCGAGCACCACCGGGAACAGATCATGGAGCGGATCGGCGGCCCCCTGGAGACCGGCCGCGGGGAGGCCTTCCGCCTCGTCTGCGACGAGCCGTACTGCCCGCTGCGGTGGGCCGTCGTCGCCCCCCTCACCGTCGACGACCGGGTGTACGGGGCACTCGTCGCCTGCGCGCCCCGCGAGTCCGCCGTGCTCGTACGGGCCACCGGGGAGGTCGCCCGCTGGGTGTCGGTCCAGCTGGAACTCGCCGACCTCGACCAGTCCCGTACCCGGCTGATCGAGGCCGAGATCAAGGCGCTGCGGGCCCAGATATCCCCGCACTTCATCTTCAACTCGCTCGCGGTGATCGCCTCGTTCGTCCGCACCGATCCCGAGCGGGCCCGCGAACTGCTCCTGGAATTCGCCGACTTCACCCGTTACTCGTTCCGCAGGCACGGCGACTTCACCACCCTCGCCGACGAACTGCACGCCATCGACCACTACTTGGCACTGGTCCGGGCGCGCTTCGGCGAGCGGCTCTCGGTCACCCTGCAGATCGCCCCCGAGGTGCTGCCGGTGACCCTGCCCTTCCTCTGTCTGCAGCCGCTCGTCGAGAACGCCGTCAAGCACGGTCTGGAGGGCGGCACGGTCAAGGTCGACAAGAGCCGTATCAGCATCACCGCGCAGGACGCCGGCGCCGAGGCGCTCGTCGTCATCGAGGACGACGGCCCGGGCATGGACCCCGGCCGGCTGCGCCGCATCCTGGCGGGGGAGGCCGACCCCTCGGACGGCATCGGCCTGTCGAACGTCGACGACCGGCTGCGGCAGGTCTACGGCGACGACTACGGCCTCGTCATCGAGACCGCTCCGGGCGCGGGCATGAAGATCACCGCCCGGTTGCCGAAGTACCAGCCGGGCGTGCACTCGGCGGGCCGGCTGACCCGCGAATGAGCCGTTCCTGACCGGATGCCGCGCGGACGAATCCCCCGGGAGAGAGCCGTAGGGCCTCCCGGGGAACCGGTCGCGCGGTACCTCAGGTGGGCCGGGAGGCCACCATCGCCAGGGTGATCAGACCGAGCACCACCCAGCCGAACCACAGCCAGCCGCTGCTGCCGAGCGCCACCGTGTAGGCCGTGACCATCACCAGGCCGCCTACGGTGAGCACTCCCATGGTCTTCGTGGAACCGGGCATCGCAACACCCTCCTCATGGTTCGTCCTTCTCCATGGTGCCCCCGTCCCTGCGAATTGCAGTGCAGACGACGAAATGAGTGCCGGAGGCCCAGGCGCTGTTGCCCACCCAGGCCGAGCCCGTATAGACGTTCGGGTCATAGCCGTAGTCGTTGGGCGGCACCTCCTCCCGGCAGACCGTGGTCGCCCGCCTCTTGGCCTGCGCGAGGGTCGTGTCCGGGCTCATCCGGTGGAAGTCGAGTACCTGCTCCCTGTGCGGCCCCCGGCACGAGACGAGTTCGGCGACGTTGTCGTTGACCCGGTTCAGGCAGTCCCGCTTCTGCATGGTGGCCGTGTCCCTGAACCGCATACCTGCGGGGCGACGGTTCCCGATCGGCCCGAACAGCGGTTTGCCACGCGCGTCGAGCACCAGACAGGCCACGCGGTGGTCAGCCCTCTCGAAGCCGTCGGAGGTCGGCACGGCGGCGTACGAGCGGACGTCCGCGAGCTTCTTCCGGATCTCCTCGGTGCGCTGCTCGCACCGGGTGGCGCCGGCCGAGCGGGCGTCCTGGGCGGACGCCGTCTCGAACACGGCCATCACCTGCCCGTACGTCTCCTCGCTGAGGCACTTCACGACCCGCAGTTCCGGGTCCCCGACGAAGGGGGTGCTCGTCCACCGCGTCGCGACGCAGTTCCCGTCGACGAGCGGCTTCGACAGCCCGATCGCGTCCCCGTACGGCTTGGCGTCACCGTCCCCCGGCAGGTTCGCCATGGCGTACCAGGCCCCGCCGCCCGCCAGGGCCAGCCCCAGCGCGGTCGCCAGTACGGCCGTCCGGGCGCGGTTGCGTGGCCGGCGGCGCCGCCCGGGGGCCGCCGGGGGAGGGCCGAAGCCCTGCCCACCGGACCACGGGCCCTGACCCTGCTGCCCCGAGGGCCAGGCGTGGGGGGCCTCCTGGCGGGGAGGCAGTGAGGACGACTGCTGCGCGGCGGACGGCGCGTACCACTGCGGGCCGCCTCCGTGGCTCTGCGGGGGCTGGGGCGCGGGGGGAGTGCGGGGTGCGGCCGTATGGGTGATCCCGCCCGCCCACGGAGGCTCCGAGCCGGGGTCGAGCTGGGTCCGTGGATGCGGCTGGGGCGTCAGGATCGCGGACAGCGCGGCCTCGGTCTCCGCCGCGGTGATCCGGCGGACCGGGTCCTTGGTGAGCATCGCCGCCAGCAGCGGCTCCAGGGCGCCGGCGTGCAGCACAGGCCGCGGCTCCTCCAGGACGACGGCGGTGAGCGCCGCGAGGCCCGACTCACGGTCGAAGGGCCCGTACCCCTCGACGGCGTAGTAGAGCGTGCAGCCCAGCGAGAACAGGTCCGCGGCGGCGGTGGGCGGCCCGCCCTGGGCCCGCTCGGGCGCCAGATAGCCGGCGGTGCCCACCAGCGCGGAGGTCAGCGTGTAGCGGGTCTCGTCGCCGTCGGGCTGCACGGAGATGCCGTAGTCGGTGAGCAGGACACGGGCGTACGGCGATCCGGTGCGGTCCGGGGCCAGGAGGATGTTGGCGGGCTTCACGTCCCGGTGCATGACCCCGCGCTCGTGCCCGGCCGTCAGCGCGTCCAGCACGGCGAGCCCGATCCGCGCGCACTCGGCGGGGGCCACGGCCCCGCGCCGGTCGACCAGGGCGCTCAGGTCCAGCGCCCCGGCCACGTACTCCATCACGATCCAGGGCAGGCCCTCGTGCTCCAGGACGTCGTGCACGGTCACGACGTGCGGGTGGCCGCGCAGACCCGCCGCGTGCCGGGCCTCGGCACGGGCCCTGGCCACCCGGGCCGAGCGGTCGTGGTCCGCCTCGCCCGGGTCGCGGAACACGATCTCCTTGAGCGCGACCTCGCAGGCCAGCCTCTGGTCGTACGCGAGCCAGACATGGCCCATGCCGCCACTGCCCAGCCGGTTCAGCAGGAGGTAGCGGCCGGCGATGACCCGGCCGACTCCCGACTGCGGTGATCCTGATGCCATCCGGTCACTCCCGGGGTTCTGCTCCTGGTGGGCCTACGCCGGGCCCTGGGCCGCCTCGCCTGAGCCCGGCCCACCGGACGGGGCGGGTCCGCTCGACTCCGGCTCGCTCGCCGGTTCGCTGAGCGTGGGCTCCGTGGAGGTGGGGCCGGTGGACGGAGGGTCCGCGGACGTGGGACCGACCGTGGGCGGCGTACTGGTCACGGTCGGGGCCGAGGTCGACGAGGGCGGCGGCGGTGGCTCCTCGACCGGCGTGGAACGAGTCACGGAGGGTGTGCCGCCCGCGGGTGAGGACGCCGTCCCGCCACCGGGCGTCGACCGGGACCCGGACGGTGTCCCGCCGCCGGGCGACGTCGAACCCGTCCCCGACGAGGTTCCGCCACCGGGCTCGGACTCCTTGCCCGACGGGGTCCCCTCGCCGGGAGCCGACCCGGTGCCCTTGCCCGACGGCGGGGCCGACCGGTCCGGCGGCGACTTCGGCCCGTCCGACTCGGTCGGTGACGCCGGGACGGGCGTTCCGTCGGAGTTCGCGTCCACGCTCAGTGCCACGGCCTCCCCGAACGCCAGCGGCGTCCCGGGCCCGGGCGTGGAGCCGGTCACCGCCGCGTCACCCGGTGGGAGTTCGTCCCCGTCGTACGCCACCGCCAGCCCCAGCCGGGCCAGCTCCTGACCGGCTTGGTCGAAGGTCATGCCCACCACGCCGGGAACCTTGTGCTCCCGCGTCGCGTCGAACGTGCTGTCCTCCTCGCCCGTGGTGCCGACGGGCCGGTTGATGGCCGTGCCGGGATCGTCCACATCGAGGAGGGCGATCCGCTTCAGCGGCTGCGGCGAGGGCTTGACGGTCACCACGTCGGACTTCTCGTAGCCCGCCCATTTCTTGTTGCCGTCCGCGAACGTGACCGAGATCTTCTCGGGATCCTTGTCGAAGGCCTTCAGTGGATTTCCGCAGGAGCACTTCACGGCGGGAAGTCCCTGGTCGTTCACCAGAACCGCGACCCCCGCCTCGAGCAGCGAGTCGTAGGGGACCGCTTTGCCTTTCTTGTAGTCATGGTTCTTCACGAGGGTGTCGTGACGCAGCAGGACCGGTGTGAGGTCGTCTAGGTACTCCTCGATCCGATCAGGGGTAATGCCCACGATCCGCGCCCATTCCCGGGCTTTTTGTCGATTCTCGGGATCGGTGAGGAAATCCTTGAGCCGCTCGATGTCACACACCTGCTGGTCGCGTGTGCCCCCGTACAGACCAGGGGTGTTGCCCTGCTGCAGACCGCTGTGCGCCTCCTGCGGCGCGAGTCCCTTGCGGTCCTTGCCCAGCGATCCGTCCTCTTCGAAGAAAGGTGCGAGTGACGGTATTCCGGCTGCGACCGCCCGGACCGCGAACAGCCGCTGTTCGGTGCATCCGCTGAGGATCAGCACAGCGGCCAGTAGCACGGCGAGCCTTCGGACCACCGTTTTCCCGGTGCTCAGCAAGCATGCGTGAATTGTCATGACCGCTCCCCCCGGCGGCGGTTCCCCCGAACCCTGCAGAACGGAAGCAGGGCGTCACGCGCCATGCTACTGAATGGAAAAGCCTTTCAGTCAAGGGGAATTGGCAAAGTGCGCGGAGTGGCCGAAAGGCAGAAAGAGGTGGGAACGAAGTCAGTGACCGCGTGCGTCCAGCGAGGCCAGATAGGCGTTGTACGCCTCGAGTTCCTTGTCCCCGTCACGGTCCGCGGCCCGGTCCGAACGCCGCGCCTGCCGCTGCTCGGAGCGGTACCACTGGAAGAGCAGGGCCAGCAGCACGAGCACGGACGGGATCTCGCTGAACGCCCAGGCGATGCCGCCCGCCGCGGTCTGGTCGGAGAGCGCGTCGATGCCCAGCGAGGCCGCCGGGTTCTTGTACGTCTCCACCATCGGCTCGGACGCCATCATCAACGCGATACCGAAGAACGCGTGGAACGGCATCCCGGCGAACAGCTCCAGCATCCGCATCAGATGGCCGGGCCGGTGCGGGCCGGGGTCGACGCCCATGATCGGCCAGAAGAACACCAGGCCGACGGCGAGGAAGTGGCACATCATCGCGACGTGCCCGGTCTTCGACCCCATCAGGAAGTCGAAGATCGGCGAGAAGTACAGCGCGTACAGGCTGGCGATGAACAGCGGGATCGTGAACGCGGGATGCGTGACGACCCGCATGAACCTGCTGTGCAGCAGCATCAGGAGCAGCTCGCGCGGTCCCTTGCGGCCGCGACCCGCGGTCGGCAGCGCGCGCAGCGCGAGGGTGATGGGCGCGCCGAGCAGGATCAGGATCGGCGACAGCATGCTGATCACCATGTGCTGCACCATGTGCACGCTGAACATGACCATGCCGTAGTCGTTCAGCCCGGTGCACAGGACGAGCATGACGGTCAGGACACCGACGACGAACGCCACGGTCCGCCCGACCGGCCACGCGTCACCGCGCCGGACCAGCCGCGTCACACCCCACCCGTACAGCGCGAGCCCCACGAGGCAGGCGACGAGGAAGAACGGGTCCGGGGACCATTCGAGCCCCCGCCCCAGCGTGAACGGCGGCAGATCCATGGACGTGCCGTGCCCGCTGTGATCCATCCGCCGGCTCCTGTTTCGTACGGGTTGCGCGCTGTCTGTCCCCCACAGACTAGAACCGCCCCCGGTCGGGCCTACGACCGGGGGCGGGTTCGTTTTCAGGGGCGCGGGGCTGTGTCGATATGCGGCTCCGCCGCGTGGGCGCGCTCAGCCACGTGCGACCCGCAGCCTACGAACCACCCGCGCCCCCGCAGCTCTCCCGGCTGCGCGTCAGAGCACGGTCTCCGCTTCCGCGTACCGCGAATCCGGCACGGTCTTCAGCGTCTCGACCGCCTCCGCGAGCGACACCATCACGATGTCGGTGCCGCGCAGAGCGGTCATGTGCCCGAACTCACCCCGGTGCACGGCCTCCACCGCGTGCCACCCGAACCGCGTGGCGAGCACCCGGTCGTACGCGGTCGGCGTCCCCCCGCGCTGGACGTGCCCGAGGATCACCGGCCGGGCCTCCTTGCCGAGGCGCTCCTCCAGCTCGATGGAGAGCTGCCGGGCGATGCCCGCGAACCGCTCGTGCCCGTAGACGTCCTTGCGGCCCTCGTCGTAGGTCATCGTGCCCTCGCGGGGCTTCGCACCCTCCGCGGCGACGACGATGGCGAACTTCTTGCCCATGGAGAAGCGTTCGCCGACCTTGGCGGCCAACTCCGCGATGTCGAAGGGCCGTTCCGGCACGACGATCGCGTGGGCGCCCGCGGCCATCCCGGAGTGCAGCGCGATCCAGCCGGTGTTGCGGCCCATGACCTCGACGATCAGGACGCGCTGATGGGACTCGGCGGTGGTCTTCAGCCGGTCCAGGGCCTCGGTCGCGACCCCCACGGCCGTGTCGAAGCCGAAGGTGACGTCCGTGACGGCGATGTCGTTGTCGATGGTCTTCGGCACGCCGACGATCGGCAGACCGCTGTCCGACAGGAGGCGGGCGGCCTTCAGCGTGCCCTCGCCGCCGATCGGGATGATCGCGTCGAGCCCCAGCTCCTCGACATGGCCCCTGGCCCGCTCCACACCGTCGCGCAGATGCGCGGGCTGGACCCGGGAGGAGCCGAGGATCGTGCCGCCGCGAGCCAGGATGCCGCTCACCGCGTCGAGGTCGAGCTTGAGGTAGTCGCCTTCCAGCAGGCCCTTCCACCCGTCCCGGAAGCCGATGACCTCGTCGCCGTGGTCGACGACGGCGCGGTGTACGACGGACCGGATGACGGCGTTCAGACCGGGGCAGTCGCCACCGGACGTGAGGACACCAATACGCATAGTCCGGAATACCTTCTCAACGTGGACCGGGAACCGGACCACGCTGTCCGGCAGGACGCCGCCACCCTACCGGCGGCAGGGGGCGGCTCCGCACTGTGCGTCCGCCTGCTGGACGTGCCCGCTCACCTGTGCGGGCACGTCACCGGATGGGCTGTCCCGGCAGGGTCAGGCAGGCTGCTGAGCAGCCGAGATGCGCTCGGAGCGCAGCGCCTCGTACCACCGGTCGTCGATCGGCGGCAGCGCGTTCACATCGAGCGCCAGCTTGAGCAGCAGATCCGCGATCAGCGGGTTACGGGCGAGCACGGGCCCGTGCATGTACGTCCCGAAGACCGTGTCGTTGTACGCGCCCTCCGTGCCGTCGCCCGTCCCGTTGCCCTTGCCCAGGCGCACGTTCGCGAAGGGGCGGGCGGTGGGGCCCAGGTGCGTGATGCCCTGGTGGTTCTCGAAGCCGGTCAGCGGCGGCAGACCGAGGCGCGCGTCGATGTCGCCCAGCACGTCACCGACGCACCGCTCGCCCTCGCCGCGGGTGGAGTGCACGTCGAGCAGACCGAGGCCCGGCTCGCGCTGGCCCAGGTCGTTGATGAACTCGTGGCCGAGGATCTGGTAGCCCGCGCACACCGAGAACACGATCGCGCCGTTGCCGACCGCGCGGTGCAGACCGCCGTCGCGGCGCAGCCGCTCGGCCGCGAGCCGCTGCGGCCGGTCCTCGCCGCCACCGATGAGGTAGATGTCGCCGGAGGTGGGGATCGGCTGGTCGCTGCGTACGTCGAGACGGGCCACGTCCAGCCCGCGCTGGCGGGCCCGGCGCTCGACGACGAGCGCGTTGCCCTGGTCGCCGTACGTGCTCAGCAGGTCCGGGTAGATCCACACCAGCCGAAGGCTGTTGTCACTCATTCTCTTCGTCCTCCGGGGTTCAGTTGCCGACACGACGCCGCAGATCCTGGAAAGCGGTGTAGTTCGCGATGACCTCGATACGGCCGGGCGGCGCCTGCTGCACGGCCTGGTCGAGGTTCTCGCAGACCTGGAACTGCTGGTTCGCGACCTCCAGACGAACGGCGAGGTCCAGCTTGCGGTCGCCCAGAACGAAGATCGGGTGACCGGTGAGCCGGGTGTAGTCGACGTCCCACAGCCAGGAGGTGTCGGTGCCGTCGGCGCCGCGCGCGTTCACCGACAGGATCACCGGGGTCGGCGGCGGGTCGATCAGGGAGAACGTCTCCAGCCAGCCCGCCGGGTTCTTGGCGAGCAGCAGGCGCAGGTCGCGCTGCATGAACTGCACGACGTCGTAGCGTCCGGCCACGGCCTGCACCTGGTACATGCGTTCCAGGGCGACCTGCGGCGGTACGCCGAAGACGGCGGCGACGGCGGCCGACGAGGCGGCGTTCGCCTTGTTGGCGCGGCCCGGCAGCTGGAGGTGGATCGGCCAGGCCGAACCGTGCGGGTCCAGGACGTGGTCCCCGGAGAGCGCCCAGCTGGGCGTGGGACGGCGGAAACCGCAGTCGCCGCAGAACCAGTCGTCGCCGGGGCGCTGCATCACGCCGCCGCACGACGGGCAGGACCAGGCGTCGTCCTTCCACATCTGACCGGCGGCCACCCACACCACGTTCGGCGAGGAGGACGCGGCCCAGACGACCAGCGGGTCGTCGGCGTTGGCGACCACGACCGCCTTGGAGCCCGCCAGGCCCTCACGCCAGTGCTCGGCCATCATGCGGGTCTCGGCCGCGCGGTCGAGCTGGTCGCGCGAGAGGTTGAGCAGGGCGATGCACTTGGGATCCGTGTCCCGCGCCACCCCGGACAGATACTTCTCGTCGACCTCGATGACGGCGAACCGTGAGTCGGAACCGCCTGCCAGCGCCGAGGTGATGCCCGCGGGCATGTTCGCGCCCAGCGCGTTCGAGACGACGGGACCCGCCGCCCGCAGCGCCTCGGCGATCAGCCGCGTCGTGGTGGTCTTGCCGTTCGTCGCCGACACCAGGATCACGTCCAGGTGCTGGGCGAGCCTCGCCAGCAGGTCGGGGTCGAGTTTGAGCGCGACCCGGCCGCCGATCACCGATCCGCTGCCACGGCCCGCGGCACGTGATGCCGCCGCGACCGCTTTGCCCGCTGTCACGGCGAGCTTGGCCCGCGGCGACAGCGGGTCCGAGTTGCCTGCCATCAGTTCCCGATCCTCCTTGCGTACGGCGCCGCGCACTGCCCCCGGCAACGTCTGGCCCTCAGCCTATCGAGATCCACTCGCAGGCCCGAACCGCGGCACCACTCCGACGCCCGCGCGCCAGTGAGGACCGTACCCTTGCCGCCATGCGACACGGCTCGATCCCCGGCGCCCGAGGGCGCGTCCTTCCTCTGTCTTTGCTCGGCGACCCCGTGTTGCACACACGGTGTGAAGAAGTTGAGGAGTTCGGTCCCCAACTGGCCCGGCTCGTCGAGGACATGTTCGCGACGATGTACGCGGCCGAGGGGGTGGGGCTCGCCGCCAACCAGGTCGGGAAGTCGTTGCGGGTCTTCGTATACGACTGTCCCGATGACGACGACGTGCGGCATGTGGGGCATGTGGTGAACCCGCGGCTGGTCGAGGCGGACGGGGTGGTGCTGCGGGGGCCCGAGGGGTGTCTGTCGCTGCCGGGGCTCGAGGCGGGTACCGAGCGGTACGACCATGCCGTGGTGGAGGGGGTGTCCCTGGACGGGGCGCCCATGCGGGTGCATGGGAGTGGGTGGTTCGCTCGGTGCCTTCAGCATGAGTGCGATCACCTTGACGGTGGGTTGTATGTGGATCGGGTCACGGGGTGGCGACGACGGAAGGTGCTTTGGCAAGCGGGGCGCGCCGCTTGGGGTGGCTGAGGGTTCGTTGTCGGGTGCGGGACGGTGGGGGCTGGTCGCGCAGTTCCCCGCGCCCCTTAGGGGCCTGGGCGGAGCCCCGCTTTTAGGGGCGCGGGGAACTGCGCGGGCAACCCCCACCGTCCCGCACCCCTGAACGGCCCGCGGCCCCCGAAAAATGAACGTCGGTCAGAAACCCGGACCGCCGGCCTTGTCGCCTGCCGCTGCCAGGCGGCCCCAGAGAAGGTCGGCGAGGGCCTGGACCAGTTCGGCGCGGGCGCACGGGCGTTCGCCGAGCCACCAGTCGCCGGCCGCGTGCATCATGCCGACGATGCCGTGGCCCCAGACGCGGGCCAACTGCTGGCTGTTCGGGCCGAGATCGACGCGCTCCTCGATGACGTCGGCCAACTCCTCGCCCATGCGGCGCAGGAGGGGGAACGAGTACGCGCCCATGTCGAAGCCCTGGTCGTTCTGCGGGCCGCCCTCGGAGGGGTGCATCAGGAAGCGGTACACCTGGGGGCGGGCCTCGATCGCCGCGAGGTAGGTGTCGAGCGTGGCCTCCACGCGCTCCCGGCGCTCGGCGGGTGCGTCGAGCGCGGCGCGCAGCGCTCCGAGGAGGGCGTCCGTGTGACGCTTGGCGAGGGCCGCGTAGAGTCCGCCCTTGTCGCCGAAGTGGCGGTACAGGATCGGCTTGGTGATGCCCGCCTCCGCCGCGATGGCGTTCATGGAGGCGCCCGGGCCGTCGCGGAGCACCACCCGGTCGGCGGCCTCCAACAGCTCGCGCCGTCGGCGGTCGGCGGACCTCTGCTGATCGGTCCGCTGCGTGGTGTCCATGATCTCTCCCCACCCGTGCTGATTCGGTGACGCCTGCGCAACGTAACACCATGCGCAGGCCCTGCCTCGAACGGGCTGCCGACCTGGAACGGGGAGTTGACTTTTACTACCGACCAGTAACAGGCTACCGTTACCGCAAGTAACACGTGAGTGCAGCGCTGGAGGGGACATGGCCGAGTTCACCATGGAGCTCAACGACGAACAGAAGGAGGTGCGGGACTGGATCCACGGCTTCGCCGCCGACGTGATCCGCCCCGCGGCCGCCGAATGGGACGAGCGGGAAGAGACTCCCTGGCCGGTCATCCAGGAAGCCGCGAAGGTCGGCATCTACTCCCTGGACTTCTACGCCCAGCAGTACTTCGACCCCACCGGCCTCGGCATCCCCATGGCCATGGAGGAACTGTTCTGGGGCGACGCGGGCATCGCCCTGTCGATCGTCGGCACCGGCCTCGCCGCCGTGGGCGTCCTCGCCAACGGCACCGAGGAACAGATCGGCACCTGGATCCCCCAGATGTACGGCGACGCCAACGACGTCAAGGTCGCCGCCTTCTGCTCCTCCGAGCCCGACGCCGGCTCCGACGTCGCCTCGATGCGTACGCGGGCCGTGTACGACGAGGCCAAGGACGAGTGGGTCCTCAACGGTACGAAGACCTGGGCGACCAACGGCGGCATCGCCAACGTGCACGTGGTCGTCGCCGTCGTGGACTCCGAGCTGGGCTCCAAGGGCCACGCGTCCTTCATCGTCCCGCTGGGCACGCCCGGTCTGTCGCAGGGACAGAAGTTCAAGAAGCACGGCATCCGCGCCTCGCACACCGCCGAGGTCGTCCTGGAGAACGTCCGCGTGCCCGGCTCCTGCCTGCTCGGCGGCAAGGAGAAGCTCGACGAGCGCCTCGCCCGGGCCCGTGAGCGGGCGAAGGCGGGGGGCGGCGAGCGCCTGAAGAACGCGGCGATGGCCACGTTCGAGGCCTCCCGCCCGGCGGTCGGCGCCATGGCGGTCGGCACCGCGCGGGCCGCGTACGAGGTGGCCCTCGACTACGCGAAGACGCGCGAGCAGTTCGGGCGGCCGATCATCGACAACCAGGGTGTGGCCTTCCAGCTCGCCGACATGCGTACGTCGATCGACGCGGCGCGGCTGCTGGTGTGGCGGGCGTCCTGGATGGCGGTGAGCGGGAAGCAGTTCACGTCCGCCGAGGGGTCGATGTCGAAGCTGTTCGCCAGCGAGACGGCGAAGAAGGTGACCGGGCAGGCGATCCAGATCCTCGGCGGGAACGGGTACACGCGGGAGTATCCGGTCGAGCGGATGCACCGGGATGCGGCGATCTACACGATCTTCGAGGGCACGAGTGAGATTCAGCGGCTGGTGATCGCCCGCACGCTGTCCGGCATGCCGATCCGGTGATTCGTCGGGTGCGGCGCCGTCGTGGCCGGTCGCGCAGTTCCCCGCGCCCCTAGGTATCTAGGC
>NZ_JBHXTO010000100.1:0-34727 GCF_042677425.1 Streptomyces sp. NPDC127119
GGTACCACGAACTCGGTGGTCGCCGTACTGGAAGGGGGTGAGCCCACGGTCGTCGCCAACGCCGAGGGCGCGCGCACCACCCCCTCGGTGGTGGCGTTCGCCAAGAACGGGGAAGTGCTCGTCGGAGAGGTGGCCAAACGGCAGGCCGTGACGAACATCGAGCGCACCGCGCGCTCCGTCAAACGCCATATGGGGGACCCGGGTTGGCGGTTCCCCGGCAGTGACGGCGGCACGATCGACGGCACCCGCTACCGCGCGCAGGAACTCTCCGCGCGCGTGCTGCAGAAACTGAAGCGGGACGCCGAGGCGTATCTGGGCGAGGACGTCACGGAAGCCGTGATCACCGTGCCCGCCTACTTCGACGACACCCAGCGCCAGGCCACCAAGGAGGCCGGCGAGATCGCGGGCCTGAGCGTGCTGCGGATCATCAACGAACCGACGGCCGCGGCACTCGCGTACGGACTGGACCGGGGTGAGGAGCAGACCGTCCTCGTCTTCGACCTGGGCGGCGGCACGTTCGACGTCTCGCTCCTGGAGATCGGCGACGGGGTCATCGAGGTCAAGGCCACCAACGGGGACACCCAACTGGGCGGCGACGACTGGGACCAGCGGGTCGTCGAGCACCTCGTCAAACGCTTCAAGGGCCAGTACGGCATCGACCTCGCCCAGGACAAGATGGCGCTCCAGCGGCTGCGGGAGGGCGCGGAGAAGGCCAAGATCGAGCTGTCCTCGTCCACCGAGACGACCGTCAACCTGCCCTACATCACCGCGACCGGCGACGGCCCGCTGCACCTCGACGAGAAACTGACGCGCGCTCAGTTCCAGGAGCTGACCGCCGACTTGCTCGAACGCTGCAAGGCACCCTTCCACCAGGCGGTCAAGGACGCCGGGGTGAAGCTCTCCGCGGTCGACCACGTCATCCTCGTCGGTGGCTCCACCCGGATGCCCGCGGTGACCGAGGTGGTCAAGGAACTCACCGGCAAGGACCCGCACAAGGGCGTCAACCCGGACGAGGTCGTGGCACTCGGCGCGGCGCTCCAGGCGGGCGTCATCCGCGGCGACGTCAAGGACGTCCTCCTCCTCGACGTCACCCCGCTGTCCCTGGGCATCGAGACCAAGGGCGGCATCATGACCAAGCTCATCGAACGCAACACGACCATTCCCACCCGGCGTTCGGAGATCTTCACCACCGCCACGGACAACCAGCCGTCCGTCGGCATCCAGGTCTTCCAGGGCGAACGCGACATCGCCGCCTACAACAAGAAACTGGGCGTCTTCGACCTCACCGGGCTGCCGCCCTCGCCGCGCGGGCTGCCGCAGATCGAGGTCGCCTTCGACATCGACGCCAACGGGATCATGCACGTCTCGGCGAAGGACCTCGCCACCGGTCGCGAGCAGAAGATGACCGTCACGGGCGGCTCCGCGCTCGCCAAGGACGACATCGACCGCATGATGCGCGAGGCCGAGCAGTACGCCGACGAGGACCGCAAGCGCCGCGAGGCCGCCGAGACCCGCAACCAGGCCGAGCAACTCGTCTACCAGACCGAGAAGTTCATCCGCGACAACGAGGAGCGCATCCCGGCCGACATCAGGACGGAGGTGGAGGCCGCGATCGCCGAACTGCAGGCACTCCTGAACGACCGGGACGGCACCGACACGAACACCCTGCGCACGGGCGCCGAGAAACTGGCCACCGTCAGCCAGAAGATGGGCCAGGCCATGTACGCCCAGGCCCAGCAGTCACCCCCACCGGACCAGCCGCCCGGCACGGAACAGTCCACCCCACCGGACGAGGAGAGCGTGGTGGACGCGGAAATAGTGGACGAGGACCCCAAGGACACCCCCACCTGAGAGCCGACACTCACCCCCACCACGCAGGGGCGCGGGGAACTGCGCGCTCAGCCCAGGACGACGGTCAGCCGACGAGCAAGCCCCCAGCCCCCCCCGGGACAGAGCCAGCCTCAAAAATCCGCCCGGCGCGCCAGAATCATCTCCCTGGTCCGCCGGGCGGAAGCCACCCCCGTGGCCATATGGTCCAGCACCTCCAGATGCGCGGCCACCTCCTTGCGGGAGTCCAGGTACAGCGCCCCGGTCAGATACTCCGTGTACACCATGTCCGGCAGCTCCGGCTCCGCGAACCGGAACAGCACGAACGGCGCGTACGTCCCCGGATGGGGCCCCGCCGAGAACTCGGCGATCTGCAGCGTGATGTGGTCGTTCTCGACGGCCGCGAGGAGATGGTCCAGCTGGTCCGCCATCACCTCGGACCGGATACTGACCGGCCGCTGGAGGACCGTCTCCTCCATGATCACCCACAGATGCGGCGGACGTTCCCCCGTGAGCAGCTTCTGCCGCGCCATCCGCAGGGACACATGGCGTTCGATCTCGGCGGTCCCCGTCTGCCCGACCGTGCCCGCCTCCAGGACGGCACGGGCGTAGTCCTCGGTCTGCAGCAGCCCCGGCACGAAGTGCGGCTCGTACGACCGGATGATCGAGGCGGAGCCCTCCAGACTCACGTACAGGCTGAACCAGTCCGGCAGGACGTCGTGGAAGCGCTGCCACCAGCCCGGCTCGTTCGCCTCCTCGACCAGCCGGATGAAGGCCGCCGTCTCCTCGTCGCCCACTCCGTACGTCGACAGGAGCACCTGGACGTACGGGATCTTCAGCGCGACCTCGGCCATCTCCATCCGCCGGACGGTCGCGGGCGCCACCCGCAGGATCCGCGCGGCCTCGTCCCGCTTGAGGCCGGACGCCTCGCGCAGCTCCTGGAGCCGTCTGCCCAGTACCACCTGCCCCACGGTCGGCGCCGGCCGCCTCTCACTCACGCCACGCCTCCCCGTGCCCCGAACATGGCGAGAAGTGTGCCACGTTCCCGCGAAAGCCTCACCGGATCCCCTCATCCTGCCCGGTGTGTCGGCATTACGTCCCGGGTGGCCGGCCGCGCAGCTCCCCGCGCCCACAAAAACGAGGCCGCGCCCCTGCTTTTCGCCCTTCAGGGGCCCGGGGAACCGCGCGACAAGCCCCCACCGGCCCGCCGGAAGGACTGACGACCCTCGTCCTGAGGGGGCGTCAGGGCAGCAACGCGTGCAGGTACTTCACCGTCGCCGGGTCGGCCGGGAGCAGCGTCTCGATCGCCAGTTCGGCGACCGTCACGTCCATCGGCGTGTTGAACGTGGAGATGGACGAGACGAAGGACAGCACCCGCCCCTCGTGCTCGATCCGCATCGGCAGCGCGAAGTAGGGGACGGGCTCCGCGGACTCCTCGTCGAGCGGGGCATCGAGCGCCGCGGCGGACGCGGCGGCGGGCGGAGCAGGATAGGCGGCCACCTCCTCGTACAGCGCGCGCAACGGCTGCGAGCGGCGCAGGGCGATGTCCCGTTCCATCTGGGCCAGCAGATGGCCGCGCCACTCGCGCAGATTGCGGATCCTGGGCGCCAGGCCCTCCGGGTGCAGCGTCAGCCGCATCGCGTTCAGCGGCGGGGCGAGCAGCTTCTCGGGGACGCCGCCCAGCAGCATCAGGACGCCCCGGTTGGCGGCGACCACGTCGTACGTGGCGTCCACGACCAGCGCCGGATAGGGCTCGTAGCCCTGGATCAGCCGCTCCACCCCCTCACGCAGCGCGTCCAGCGCCGGATCGTCCAGCGGGGTCTCCGGATAGCGGGGCGCGTAACCAGCCGCCAGCAGAAGGGAGTTGCGGTCCCGAACCGGTACGTCCAGGTGCTCGGCGAGCCGCAGCACCATCTCCTCGCTCGGCCGGGAGCGGCCCGTCTCGACGAAGCTGATGTGCCGCGCCGACGACCCCGCCCGCAACGCCAGCTCCAGCTGACTCACCCGGCGCTGCTCCCGCCAGCCGCGCAGCAGCGGACCGATTGCCTTGTCGGCCGCCGGTGCACTGCCCCGCGCACCGGCGGACACACTGACGGACCCCGGGATGTGCGCGGCGCTGGTCATGCCCCGACCGTAGTCGACGCGCCCGCACGGGTCGACGCCCCGCCGTGCGGCCGAATGCCGCCTTCGCCGCCCGCCGGGACCCGCCTGACCAGGGACGGGGGAGCGGGACTGTGGCAGGCTGAGGAGATCCGGACGCCATGGAAGGAGCGCGTACATGCCCCTCGAACCGTTGTCGCAGAAGGAGATCGAGGACCGGCTCGCGGAACTGCCCGGCTGGTCCCTGGACGGAGACAGAATCTCCCGTTCCTACCGGCTGGGCTCGCACTTCGCCGCGGCGGCCCTGGTCGTCCACATCGCCCAGGTGCAGGACGAACTGGACCACCACTCGGACCTCACGCTCGGCTACGACACCGTCTCCCTCACCGTGAACACGCACAGCGTGGGCGGCGCCGTCACCGAGAAGGACTTCGCGCTGGCCGGCCGGGTCGAGGAGCTGAGCACGGGGCACGGCGCGCGGTGAGCACGCTGGTCTTCGACTACGACGAGGAGGCCGAGCGGTACGACGCGCTGCGGGGCGGCGAACCCCGTGCCGCGGCAGCCGCCGACGCCGTCCTCGGGCTGCTCCCCGACGGCACCCGCACTCTCCTGGACGTCGCCTGCGGCACCGGCACCGTGACCCGCCGGCTCCTGGCGGCCGGTCTCGACGTGACCGGCGTCGACGCCGCGTACGGCATGCTGAGCAGGGCCGCGGCGCGGGTGCCGGGCCGGGTCGTACTCGCCGACGCCCGGCAACTCCCCTTCCCCGACGGTGCGTTCGACGCCGTCTCGGCGATCTGGCTGCTGCACCTCCTGGACGACGCCGAACGGGTCGTCGCCGAGGCGGCCCGGGTGCTGCGCCCCGGCGGCGTCCTCGTCACGACCGTCGACAAGGCGGCCTCGCACGACGTGGGCAGCGACATCGACACCGTGATGGCACCGCGGCCCCGCCGTGCGGCCCGGGACCGCGCGGACCTCGTGGCGTCGTACGCGGGCCGGCACGGGCTCCTGTCGGCGGGCCGGGCGGGCTTCCGTGGCCGGGGTCAGGGGCGCACCCCGCGCCAGGCGGCGGCCGACGTGCGCCGCGGCTGGTACACGCTGCTGACGTCCGGCGACCCCCTCACCGAGCAACTGGCCTCCCGCCTGGAACAACTCCCGAACCAACAAGTCCCGCGCCCGGAACCACACTTCAAGCTAAGAGCTTTCCAAAAACCGGGCTCGCCCCTTTAGGGGCGCGAGGAACGGCGCGAGCAACCCGGGACGGCCTGCAGCCAACATCCGGGCCGAACCCCCACCCCTCAGGGGTGCGGGGAACGGCGCGAGCAACCCGGGACGGCCTGCAGCCAACATCCAACCCAGCCCCCACCCCCTCAGGGGCGCGAGGAACGGCGCGAGCAACCCCGGACGTCCCGCAGTCGACATCGGGACCGCACCCCCACCCCCCTGCGCAAGCAACCCCCGATGGCCTGCGGTCGACGCCAGGGCCGCGGCCCTAGGGGGTGGGGGCTGAGCCCGGGTGTGGACTGCAGGCCGTCCGAGGCAGGGCGCGCCGTTCCCCGCGCCCCTAGGGGGTGGAACCCGGGCCCGAGTGTCGGCTGCGGGCGGGTGGGGGTTG
Source organism: Streptomyces sp. NPDC127119 (assembly GCF_042677425.1). NCBI lineage: Bacteria > Bacillati > Actinomycetota > Actinomycetes > Kitasatosporales > Streptomycetaceae > Streptomyces > Streptomyces sp. NPDC127119. The sequence continues at coordinate 5,543 of NZ_JBHXTO010000100.1, forward strand.
CTCGCGCAGTTCCCCGCGCCCCCAGGGGGTGGGGGTGCAGCGCGGGTGTCGGCTGCAGGCCGTCCGGGGCTCGCCGCGCCGTTCCTCGCACCCCTGGGGGGTGGGGGCCGAGCCCGGATGTGGACCGCGGGCCGTCGGGGCTGGTCGCGCGCCTACACGGCCGGCAGGCCGAACGCGCGGTCCCCCGTCGTCCCCTCGGGCAGCCCGTCGGCCAGGTAGCCGTCGAGGTCGGGGGTGCCGGGCGTGAGCACATGCCGCACCCAGGCGTCACGTTCATGCAGAACCGGCGGCAACTCCCACACGCAGCCGATCCACGGCCGGTCCAGCGTGACGAAGTGCGTCGGGTCGCGATCCGGACACCCCAGTACGGGCTGCCCCGCCGCGGCGCCCCCGAAGTGCAGGACGTTGTCCCACACCCAGCTGTACGCGTTGAGATAGGCGCCGTCGTCGCCACCCCGGTGCAGCACGACGAACGTGGCGGGCGGTGTGCCGTCCGCCTCCGGAAGCAGCTTGGGCAGCATCGCGTACGCCGCCTCCTCGACGTCGGGCGCGATGCCCGCCGGGTCGGCGGTGACGTGGTAGCGCTTGATCCACCGGCCTGCCACCTCGACGGGAGGCAGCACGGTCAGCAGTTTCTCCTTGAAGGCCATGGAGGGGACGCTAGGCCCGCTCCACTGACACCTTCTGTCAGTGGAGTGTCGGTGATGCCTGCCATTCTGGGGCGATGAAGTCGGCCCGTCTCGTCTCGATCCTTCTGCTGCTCCAGACCAGGGGCCGGATGACCGCCGCCGCCCTCGCCGAGGAGCTGGAGGTCTCGGTGCGGACGGTCTACCGGGACGTGGAGGCGCTGAGCGAGGCCGGTGTCCCGCTGTACGGCGACGCGGGTCACGCGGGCGGCTACCGGCTCCTCGACGGCTACCGCACCCGTCTGACCGGCCTCACCGCGGGCGAGGCGGAGGCCCTGTTCCTCGCGGGTGTACCGGGCCCGGCCGCCGAGCTGGGACTCGGCCCGCTGCTGGCCGCCGCCCAGCTCAAGGTGCGTGCCGCACTGCCGAGGGAGCTGCGTGAGCACGCGGACCGCATCAGCGGCCGCTTCCATCTGGACGCGCCGGGCTGGTACGCGGACGCCGGCGACGGCGCCGTCCCGTTTCTGCCGGCCGTCGCCGACGCCGTCTGGAACAGCAGGGTCCTGCATGTCCTGTACCGCCGCTGGCGCGAGCCGACCGACGTGCGGCGCCGCCTGGAACCGTACGGCCTGGTCCTCAAGGCGGGCCGCTGGTACGTCGTCGCGGGCCCGGGACCGCGTACGTTCCGGGTCGACCAGATCCTCGAACTGGGCGCGTCAGACGACCAGATCCTCGAACTGGGCGCGTCAGACGAGGAGTTCACCCGTCCTGTCGGGTTCGACCTCGGTGCGTACTGGGCCGGGTACCAGCGGGACTTCCACGACCGGCTGCACCGGGCGGAGGCGGTGGTCAGGCTCGCCCCCGGTACGCGTCTCTCCGGCCCGGCGGGTGACGCCGTGCGCGCCAACGGCGTACCGGAGGAGGGAGGTTGGACCCGGGCCACCGTACCCATCGAGTCCGTCGAGCACGCCTACGCGGAGTTTCTGCGGCTCGGCACGGGGGTGGAGGTGCTGGCACCGCCCGAACTGCGCGAACGCATCGCGGCGACGGTCACCGCGCTCGCCCGCACCTACACGTAGAGAGCGCTTACCAAATCACGGCAACCCCCGTGCCCCCAGCGGCAACTGAGGTGACAGAACCCGTCTGCCCCCTCCCAGGGAGGTACCCCACCGTGCAGCACCCGCATCGCAGACGCAGCAGGACCCGTCTCCTCCTCTCCACCGTGCTCGCCGGCGCCCTCGCCGCCGCCGGACTCACCACGCTCACCGCCACACCCGCCCAGGCCGCGACCGCCCGCCAGGTCGAGAAGCTCGACCGGGGTGTCGTCAGCGTCCACACCGACGCGGGCAACCTGGTCAGCTGGCGCTGGCTCGGCACCGACCCGAACGACGTCTCGTTCAACGTCTACCGGGCGGGTACGAAGGTCAACTCGACCCCGGTCACCGGCTCCACGAACTACTTCCACTCCGCGGGGCCCGCCCAGGCCGACTACACGGTCCGCGCGATCGTGGGAGGTGTCGAGCAGGCCGACTCCGTGCACGCGATCCAGTTCCGCACCGGATACAAGGACGTACCGATCAGCCCGCCCGCCGGTGGCACGACCCCCGACGGGGTCGCGTACACCTACGAGGCCAACGACGCCTCGGTCGGCGACCTCGACGGCGACGGCGCGCTCGACTTCGTCCTGAAGTGGCAGCCCACCAACGCCAAGGACAACTCCCAGTCCGGCTACACCGGCAACACGATCATCGACGGGATCAAGCTCGACGGCACCCGGCTGTGGCGCGTCGACCTCGGCCGGAACATCCGCTCGGGCGCGCACTACACCCAGTTCCAGGTGTACGACTACGACGGCGACGGCAAGGCCGAGGTGGCCGCGAAGACCGCCGACGCCACGGTCGACGGAACGGGCGCGGTCATCGGCAGTTCCTCCGCCGACTACCGCAACTCCAGCGGATACGTCCTCTCCGGGCCCGAGTACCTGACCATGTTCAACGGCCAGACGGGCAAGGCGATGGGGACGGTGGACTACGTCCCGGCGCGCGGCACGGTCTCGTCGTGGGGCGACTCGTACGGCAACCGCGTGGACCGGTTCCTCGCGGGCACCGCCTATCTCGACGGCGCCCGGCCCTCGCTCATCATGGCGCGCGGCTACTACACGCGTTCGGTGATCGCGGCCTGGGACTGGCGGGGCGGCGCGTTCACCCGCCGCTGGACCTTCGACACCAACTCGTCGACCAACACCGGCAAGGGCTTCGACGGCCAGGGCTCGCACAGCCTGTCGGTCGGGGACGTCGACAACGACGGCAAGGACGAGATCGTCTACGGGGCGATGGCCGTCGACGACAACGGCAACGGCCTGTGGACGACGAAGACCGGACACGGCGACGCCCAGCACCTGGGTGACCTGGACCCGGGGACCTCGGGTCTCGAATACTTCAAGGTCTCCGAATCCGCCTCGCAGCCCGCCGAGCTGTACATCAACCCGGCCAACGGCGCGATCCGCTGGCAGCTCGCCTCCTGCTGCGACAACGGCAGGGGAGTGGCCGGGGACATCTACGCGGGCAACGACGGCGCCGAGGTGTGGTCCGCCTCCGACACCAACATCCGTGACGAGGCCGGCGCCACCAAGGGCCGCGAACCGTCCTCCGTCAACTTCCTGTCCTGGTGGGACGGCGACACCACACGCGAACTCCTCGACGGCACCCACATCGACAAGTACGGCACCTCGTCCGACACCCGCCTGCTGACCGGCGCCTCCGTCCACTCCAACAACGGCACCAAGGCGACGCCGGCCCTCTCGGGCGACCTCTTCGGCGACTGGCGCGAGGAGGTCGTCTGGGCGACGAGCGACAACACGGCCCTGCGCATCTACTCGACCCCGACCGAGACCACCACGAAGATCACGACCCTGCTCCACGACACGATGTACCGCACGGGCATCGCCTGGCAGAACACGGCCTACAACCAGCCCCCGCACCCCAGCTTCTTCATCGGAAACGGCATGCCGACGGCACCGCGACCGACGGTGTACACGCCGTGACCTGCTGAAACTACTCCCGGAGGCAGAAACAGAAGAGGGGCGGCCACCCCGGCCGGTGGGACGGCCGCCCCTCTCTCACCCATCAGAACTGGGGAGCCTCTGGGGAGATCCGAAGGCAGATCAGCGCAGTCCGGCGAACAGGTCCTTCTCCGGCAGGGCCGCGCCCGTGGCGTCCTTCACCCGTACGAAGGTCTCCATGCCCATGAACTCGCCGAACCTCTCCTTGCCCATCTTGAGGAAGAAGATGTTGTCGCCCTGGCTGGCGTGCGCGGCCAGCGAGTCGAACTTCTGACCGCTGAACGCGGTGGTGTCCACCCACGTGGTGATCTCGTCGTCGGGGAGGCCGATCTTGGCCATCTCGGCGACCTGGGCGGGATCCGGCTCCGGCATCTCCGGGTGGAACTCGCGCATGATCTCGCCGAACCGCTGCATCGTCGAGCGGGGCATCGTGGTCCAGTACACCTTCGGCGTCAGCTCGATCAGCTCCAGCGCCGCCATCGTGATGCGGTGGGCCTGGATGTGGTCGGGGTGGCCGTAGAAGCCGTTCTCGTCGTAGGTGACGACCACATCGGGCCGGTAGTGCCGCATGAGGTCCGCGAGCCGGGCCGCGCCCTCCTGCACGGGGGTCTGCCAGAAGGATCCGGGGGCGTCGTTGCTCGGCCAGCCCATCATTCCGGAGTCGGCGTAGTCCAGCGTCTCCAGATCGCTGATCTTCAGGACGTCGCAGCTCGCCAGGAGCTCCTGCCGGCGCATCGCGACGACCGCCGCCGGGTCGTGTCCGGGATCGCCCGGCTTGACACCCCCCGGCCCGTCTCCGCAACCGCCGTCGGTACAGGTCACGAGCACCGTGCGGATTCCTTCCGCCGCGTACTGCGCGAGGATCCCTCCCGTGCTGGTGGCCTCGTCGTCGGGGTGGGCGTGCACAGCCATGATCGTCAAGGGCCGGTCGGTCATGAAAAAGATCCTTCTGCAGAGTTACATCTTGGTCCGAGGCCGGGGCGGGTCACACCGGTGCCTCGGTCGATGCAACAGTGTCGACCGCACCGCCTGTTCCCGGTCCGGCCGCCCGGCCTCCGGGGTGTGGTCGCACAAGGAGGGCGCGGACCCGTCGGGTCCGCGCCCTCCCGTTCGTCCCGCCCGGGGGTCAGGTCACCGAGCAGGACTGGTCACCGAGCTTGAACGCCGTCGGCTTGGTGTTCGATCCCGACCAGCTGCCCGTGAAGCCGAAGCCCACGGACGAACCGGCCGCCACGTTCGCGTTCCAGCTCACGTTCTTCGTTGTGACAGCCGCTCCGGATTGGGTCGACTCCGCGTTCCACGCCTGGGTGACGCTCTGCCCGTCGGCGAAGGACCAGCCGAGCGACCACCCGGTCCAGGCGGCCGTGCCAGTGTTGGCGAGCTGGACGTCGGCCTGGAAGCCGCCCGACCACTGGTTGGTGATCTTGTACGTGACCGCGCAGGCGCCGGTCGGCGTCGGATCCGTACCGCCACCGCCGCCGCCCGCGTCGGACGAGTCGCCGTAGATGACACCGCGCCCGTTCGTCGACACGTACACCCGCCCGTAGACGCGCGGATCGCCGGTGATGGCGGCGCCCGTCCAGCCCCACTGATGGGCGTCGTCGTTGATACGGGTCCAGGTGGCGCCCTTGTCCGTGGAGCGGAAGATGCCCCGCACACCGCCGATCTTCGCGCTCGTGTAGAGCGTCTGGTACGAGGCCCCGGTGGCCGCCTTGCCGAAGCCGACGGTGTCCGCCTGCTCGACGCCCGACAGTTTGGTGAAGGTCGCGCCGGAGTCCGTGGAGTGCCACAGCCCGTACGCGCCGTCGCTCGCCCCGCCCGCCAGCCAGACGTCACCCTTCGTGCCGGGAAGTGCCTTGAACCGTACGCTGTCGCCGCTCGGCAGTCCGGTCGCCGCGGAGGCGGTGAAGGTCGCGCCGCCGTCCGAACTGACGTAGAACCTGCCGGACTTGAAGCCGTAGAAGGTCTTCGGGTCGACCCGGTCGGACTCCACGACCGCCCCGGCCGGGATGCCGCTCGACGCCGTCCACGACGTACCGAACCCGGTCGCGTAGTGCACGCCCGCGCCCGCCGGACTCCATACGAACCGGCTGCCGTCGGAGGCCGCCGCGACCGTGCCGCCGCCGCTCACCCCCGAAGGGTCGGTGCCCGCGAACCAGTTGGCGCCGTTGTCCGTCGAGAACGCCACGTGCGGACCGGAGTCCAGGTTGCCGGCCCGCACCACGATGCCCGGGTTGGACTCCGCGAAGTCGAGGCTCGTCGTGCTGGTGAAGTTCGGCGAGGTGAACATCATGGACGGCACCTTGGTGAGGTCCGTGTGCCGGAACCCGCCGATGTCACCCAGGGCGCTGAGGAGTTGGGCGCCACCGGACGGGGGAGCGGCCAGGTCGTTGACGGCCGTCTCCTCCAGCCCCTGCACCATCGGCTTGACGGTGAACTGGCCGCCGCTGTCCCACTGGCCCAGGTTCTCGGTCCCGTAGATCGTCGCGCCCGTTCCGTACATCATCCGGGCCGAGTTGAACGGATCGATCTCCAACGCCTCGGTCATCCAGCCGAGTTTGGGCGTCTGCTCGGGCGGCGACGGATTCGCGCCCCAGGTCAGCCACGGCGAGGACGACACGTCCATGGTGAAGCGGTTCGAGCGGTTGGGGTACGACGTGTAGTCCCAGGCCTTCGTCCAGGCGCCGCCGCTGTCGGTGGAGCGGAAGATCTGCGTGTCCGGCCACCAGGAGCTGTAGGCGGTCGCCATGACCGTGCCCGGCTTCTGCCGGTCGACGGTCAGCCCGCTGAAGCCGTAGTAGGTGTCGGCCTCCGCGACCGGGCTGATGTCCGTCCAGGCGCCGGTCGCCGTCGTGTACCGCCAGATCCGGCCCTTGCCGCCGTCGTAGGGACCGCCCTTGTCGCTGTACGCGAGATAGAGATAGCCGTTCGTCGCGTCCAGGACGCCCTTGTGGGCCAGGTATCCGGTGGGCTGTCCGGCGATACGGGACCAGGTCGCGCCCGCGTCGGTCGAGCGGTAGACGGCGTTGTCCTTGTCGGCGACCCCGACGTAGATGGTCTTGGTGGCATCGGTGCCCGTACTGCTCGACTCGTCGAAGGTGACCCAGGCGATGCCCTGGTTGTCGGAGGCGTACCCGCTGGTGTCGGTCGCGTCCTGGACGTAGTTGCCGACGTTCGGGAAGTTCGTCACCTGCGACCAGGAGGCCCCGGAGTCGGTGGACCGCCACAGCCCCTTGCCGCTCGGCGCGCCCAGATACAGCACGCTGTTCCTGTGGGGGTCGACGGCGAGCCGCTCACCCATACCGCGGCCGGGCATGTTCCCGCCCAGCTTGAACGGCAGATCGGCCTTCAGCCAGGTCGCACCCCGGTCGGAGGACCTGAGCACGGCCCCGTTCCCCGGGTCCCAGCTGTTCGTGTACGTGCCGACGGCGGCGTACACCTTGCTGGGCGCGACGGAGTCGGAGGCGAGGCTCACGACACCGGTGTGTCCCCACCGGTCCCAGCCGACCGAGTCGAGCAGCGGCGTCCAGCTCTTCGACGCCTCCTGCCAGCGGTAGGCGCCGCCGATGTCGGTGCGGGCGTACGCGAGGTTCTTCTCGGACCGGTTGAACACGATCCCGGGGACGAAGCCGCCCCCGTCGATACGGGCGTTCTTCCAGGTGTAGGTGTCGGCGGCGACGGACGCCGCCGGCCCCTTCTCGACGGGCTGTGCGGCGAGAGCGGGAGGCGTGCCGGCGAGCAGCCCGGCGGCGAGCCCGAGCACAGCGGTGAGAACGAAGGTTCTTCGCACGGTGACCCTCTCCTTGCGTGGGGGGAGGTGGGGGGAGACGTGAAAGGCCGGGCGGCCCCCAGTGCGGTTGGGGACCGCCCACGGCACGTTCTGTCACGGCCCGAGCCCCATCTCTTTCAGGGGCGCGGGGAACTGCGCGACCAGCCACAACGGAGCCGCAGCTGACGTACCGACCTTCCCGCGGAGCGACATGCGGGGGCTATTCGAGAAGCTCCGCGTAAGAGCCCATGGCGAGGGCGATGTCCGCCTGGGCCCAGAACCGGTGATAAGTGAAAGAAGGCGCGGCCCCGCCGGCCAAGTACGCCTCGATCTTCGACCAAGCCGGATCGTCCTCGTAGAACGACCGGATCGAGTCGAACGTCGACGACGAGTTGATCACGTCACCGTTCGGCATCTTGCCGCTCCACCCGCTCGGCACGTACACCGAGTCGTCGAACCGGTTGTAGTCGGCCCGGGTCTCCGGGACCGCGACACCCAGCGCGTCCTGGTTGTTCGCCCACATACCGTCGAGCAGCGCCTTCGCCGTGGTCTTCGCCTCGGCGTCCCCTGACCGGTCCGCGTAGTACGTCAGGGTCTTGGCGTACGCGGCCGCCACCCCGACGTCGTTCGTGTAGTCGGCGACGGTGACGTGAAGTCCCGTGTTGGCGCCGGGACTCGACGCGTTCCAGGTGTCCGGCTTGCCCGACCACTGGAGTGTGCTCGGGATCCGGAAGGTGCCGTCCGGGTTGACCGTGGTGTTGGCCAGCGCCCAGTCGACCCACTTGTCGAGGACGGTCTTCGCGCTCGCGTTGCCCGTCTGCTGGTAGTACTCGGCGACCCGCTCCATCGACCACGCCTGGAAGCCGAACCACTGGTTGGACGGCGGGTCGTGGTAGACGGGCTTCTCGTCGTAGTACATGCCGTAGAAGGTCGGTGTCCCGGAGGGCGGTGTCGCGTAGCGGCCCTGCCAGCTGTTGGTGGCACCGCCCGCGATGGCTCCCTCACTGGACTGCAGCCACCGGTAGAACTCCAGCTGCCGGCCCAGCGACTTGGCCCAATCGGCTTGTCCCGTGGCCGACTTGGGCTTCAGGTCGGCGTACGAGCTGAGCGCGTACGCGGCCAGCGGGTTCTGGTAGCCGCCGTGGGTGTGGCTGGAGCCGATGCGCCAGGCCCAGCCGGCCGAGGTGTCGGTCGCGCCGCCCCACGCGTAGTACCAGTTCAGCAGGTAGTGGGAGGCGTCCTTGCCGGTGCCCGCCGGGCAGGTGGACGGACCCACACAGTTGCCGATCTTCTTGAAGTACTTGTCGTACATCGAGTAGCGGAGATAGTCACCCATCTTCGCCGCCTTGCCGACGGTCGCGGACACGTCCGCGCCCTTGCCCTGCGCCTCGGCCCAGACGTCCGCCCAGTACGCGGCCTGTACGGCACGTGCGTCGGCGTCCGGGGCGTTGGTGAACTTCCACTGCTTGGCGTAGGACGCGTCCTTGGTGAACAGGTCCAAGTACCCGTTCGTGCCGCCGTACTTGAAGGCGTCGCAGGTCGGCTGAGGCACCGTCTCCCACACCGACTCCTGCGCACCGCGCTGGAAGGTGTTGATGTACGAGGGACCGGTGTCGGTCGGGCCCGCCTCGCACTTGCCCGGCGAGTTGCCGTACCCGTAGACGTTGTCCACGTCCTGCAGCCAGTGCATGCCGTACACGTCGTCCGTGCCGTACGCGCTCTTCAGCTCCGCCGCGATCGGGTCGGGGCCCACCGAGATGCCCGAGTCGAGCTGCGCCGGGTACTCGTTCGGCGTGTCCAGCTCGGGTGCGTACGTCGCCGGCTTCGAGGCGTTGTAGAACGAGTTGGTCGGCTGGTCGGCGTGCGTGGGGATCATGAACTTCTCCATGATGTCCCAGGCACCGTTGAACTTCGTCCAGTCGCCCGTGACCTTGCCGTACATGGCCTGCAGCCACAGCAGATAGCTGTACGCCTCGGACGTCGTCTCATGCCCGTGGTCGGGCGCCTCGACGATCAGTGTCTCCACCGAGTGGTACGGGATGCCCTCCGGCGAGAAGTAGCCGTTCGCCGGGTTGGTGATCTTCCCGTAGAGATCCAGGAAGCGGGCGTCGTACTCCTTCGACGCGGCGAGCTGGGTGACGGTCACCGAGGCCTTGGCGTGTCCGGTGGCCGTCGAGTCGAAGACGGCCGAACCGGTGCCCGTGGCATTGGCGGTGACGGTCACCTTCTGTGCCGTGGCCCAGTTCGACGGGGTGAAGGTCAGTGACGCCCCGCCGGTGACGGACAGCCCCGTGTTGCCGCTCGCGCGAGCGGTCGCCACGGTCACGTTCGCCGACGGCTGGGTCGAGAGCTTGACGTCGTACGTGCCCGTCTTGCCCTGCTGGACGCCGAGTTGGGTCGGTGAGACCACCACCGCGGGACCCGAGGCGACCGTGATGCCGACCGGGGTGGACTCCGCGGAGGCGCCCAGACTGTCGTACGCCTTGGCCAGCAGCGAATGACTGCCCACGGTCAATCCCGTGGCCGAGAGCGAGTACGGCGAGCTGGTGTCGGTGCCCAGCAGGGTCGTGTCGTCGTAGAACTCGACCTTGCTGATCGTCGCGCCGTCCGCCGCCGCGGCCGTCGCGGCGAGCGGGACCGCCGTCCCCTGGGAGTACACGGCACCCGCCGCGGGGCTGGTCAGCACGGTGATCGGCGGCTGATGGGCGCCGGCGCAGGTCGTGCCGTTGATCGCGAAGGAGGCGGGTGCGGTGTTGGTACCGCTGTAGGTGAACTGGGCGCCGGTCGTGACGGCCGCCCCGACCGCGATGGTCCCGTTCCAGGACGCGTTCGTCGCGGTGACCGTCTTCCCGGACTGCGACCAGGTGCCGCTCCAGCCGCTGCTGAGCTGCTGGTTACCGGTGTAGCCGTACGTCAGGGTCCAGCCGCTGATCGCCTCCGTGCCGCGGTTGGTGAGGGTGAGCTCGGCGGTGAAACCGGAGCCCCAGTCGTTCGTCCTGTAGTCGACGCTGCACTGAACGGCCGCCGCCTGTGCAGGAGTTGTACCGGTGGTGAGCATGGTCAGCGGGAGCGCGAGGGCCGCCACCACGGCTGTCCACATCCGCCGCGCACGGCGTCTGCGTCTGGGTGCCATGTTCTGGTTCCTCTCCTTGCGGCTCGGAGACGGGGGGAGGAGCAACAAGCCTTGAACCAGTGGGAGCGCTCCCATATTGGGGAGAGGGGTGCAAGGGGTCAAGGTGCTTGAAGAGTCGAAATGATTCGATAGATCAAGAGTGCAACTCCTCTGTCGTTTACCAACACTTGGCGCTACCTTCGTCCGCACCAGTGGGAGCGGTTCCACCAGTCGACGCGTCCGTCACGGCGCGACCGAACTGCAAGGAGTCGCTCATGCGCCACCCCCGCGTTCACTTTTTCCAGTGGCCGGCCCTGAGCGGTCGGCGCCAGCGCACTCCTGCATCGGCCGCGCCATGACGTGCTTCGACGTGTTCACGACGGCATCACCACGTCGTTCGGCATCGGGCCGCGAGCTTCCGCGCGCCCTCGACGAATAGGACACCCCGCACATGAGCCGTACCAGAACTGCATTTCTCGCGGCGCTGGCGCTGGTCGCCGGGACCGCGGGCGCCGCCGTCGCGGCGATACCCCCGGACGTCGGCGCGGCCGCCGTCCCCTGCACCGTGGAGTACAAGGTGCAGAACCAGTGGGACACCGGCTTCACCACGGCGGTGACGGTCACCAACAACAGCGCGGCCAAGTCCAGTTGGGCCGTGAAGTGGTCGTACGCCGGCAACCAGAAGGTGACCAGCGGCTGGAACGCCAAGTTCAGCCAGAGCGGCACCGCGGTCACCGCGGCCAACGAGAGCTACAACGGCACTCTGGGGACCGGGAGTTCGGTCAGCTTCGGCTTCAACGGCACCTACAGCGGCACCAACGCGCTGCCCACCACCTTCACCCTCGACGGTGTGACCTGCAACGTCGACGGCGGCACGGACCCCACCGACCCGACCGATCCCGGCACGGGCAGCCGGGTGGACAACCCGTACGCCGGCGCCAAGGTGTACGTGAACCCGGAGTGGAAGGCGAAGGCCACCGCCGAGACCGGCGGCAGCCGGATCGCCAACCAGCCGACCGGCGTGTGGCTCGACCGGATCGCCGCGATCAACGGCGTGAACGGCGGCATGGGTCTGCGCGCCCACCTGGACGCGGCACTGGCCCAGAAGGGCTCGGACCAGATGGTGGTCCAGCTGGTCATCTACAACCTGCCCGGCCGTGACTGCGCCGCCCTGGCGTCCAACGGAGAGCTGGGCCCGACGGAGATCGACAAGTACAAGACCCAGTACATCGACCCGATCGCCGCGATCCTCGCCGACACCAAGTACGCGGGTCTGCGGATCGTCACCACCGTCGAGATCGACTCGCTGCCCAACCTCGTCACCAACGTCTCGCCCCGTGCGACCGCCACCGCCAACTGCGACACCATGAAGGCGAACGGCAACTACCAGAAGGGCGTCGGCTACGCGCTGAACAAGCTCGGCGACGTGCCCAACGTCTACAACTACATCGACGCCGGACACCACGGCTGGCTCGGCTGGGACGACAACTTCGCGCCCTCCGCCGCGCTCTTCAAGGAGGCCGCCTCCACCGAGGGCGCGACCGTCGCCGACGTGCACGGCTTCATCGTGAACACGGCCAACTACAGCGCCACGAAGGAGAACTACTTCACGATCAACGACTCGGTGAACGGCACGTCGGTGCGCCTGTCGAAGTGGATCGACTGGAACCGCTACGTCGACGAGCAGTCGTACGCGCAGGCCATGCGCGCCCAGCTGGTCTCGATCGGCTTCCCCTCCGGCATCGGCATGCTGATCGACACCTCCCGCAACGGCTGGGGCGGCACGGCACGGCCCACCGCCGCCGGGCCGACGACCACCGTGGACACGTACGTCGACGGTGGACGCTACGACCGGCGCATCCACCTCGGGAACTGGTGCAACCAGTCCGGAGCGGGCCTCGGCGAGCGGCCGCAGGCGGCGCCGGCGACCGGGATCGACGCGTACGTGTGGATGAAGCCGCCGGGTGAGTCGGACGGGTCGAGCACCGCGATCCCGAACGACGAGGGCAAGGGCTTCGACCGCATGTGCGACCCGACGTACACCGGCAACCCGCGGAACAACAACAACATGTCGGGGGCGCTGGCGAACGCGCCGCTGTCGGGGCACTGGTTCTCCGCGCAGTTCCAGGAGCTCATGAAGAACGCGTATCCCGCTCTGTGACCTGCTCTTTCTGCTCGGTCACCTGAAAGATCAACAGATTGCGCCGTTCCCCGCGCCCCTTGAGGGGGTGCGGGGAATCGTTGCTGTTTTGGCAACGCGAGTGGCTGATTTCGGGAAGCTGGTGGACGCTGGGGCCACTGCCGAACGAGAGGCTCGACGTCATGGGACACGACCACGATCACGGTCACAGCCACAGCCACACCCACATCGACTTCGCCGAGATGCTTCCGATGCTGGAGCAGGAGGCCGAGCTGTTCAGTCCGCTGTACACGCAGGCGGCGAGCTGGCTGCGGGAGATGCGGCCGGATCCCGAGCTGGTCGTGGACGCGGGCAGCGGTCCCGGTGTCATCTCCTGTCTGCTCGCCGACACGTTCCCCGCCGCCCGGGTCATCGCCGTGGACGGGGCGGAACCCCTCCTGGAGCGGGCCCGTGAGCGCGCCGCCGAGCGGGGGATCGCCGACCGCTTCGGCACTCTCCGGGCCGAGCTGGGCGACGGGCTCGGTGACCTGGAGTACCCGGCCGATCTCCTCTGGGCGAGCCGGTCCCTGCACCACGTCGGCGACCAGCGGGGCGCCCTCGCGGGCTTCGCCGACCGGCTCGCGCCGGGCGGCACGCTCGCGCTGCTGGAGGGCGGTCTGCCCTCGCGCTACCTCCCGCGCGACTTCGGTATCGGCCGCCCTGGACTGCAGGCCCGCACCGACGCGATCGAGCAGGAGTGGTTCGCCCGCATGCGGGCCGAGCTGCCCGGTGCCGTCGTCGAGGACGTCGAGGACTGGCCGGCCCTGCTCTCGGCGGTCGGCCTGCGCCACACCGGGACCCGTACCTTCCTGCTCGACATCCCCGCCCCCGCCTCCGACGAGGCCCGCGCGTTCGTCGCCACCTCCCTCCGCCACCGCCGCGACGGCCTCGCCGAGGGCCTCGACGCCGACGACCTGGCCACCCTCGACCGGCTCCTCGACCCGGAGGACAAGGCGAGCGTGTACCACCGGCCGGACGTGTTCGTCCTCACGGCACTGACGGTGTACGTCGGGGTGAAGCCGTAGCCCTGGCCCCCAACTGAGCCTCGTTCAAGCGGTGTTGACATCGAGTGCGCTCCAAGTGATGGACTCCGGGCACTTCGTCGGACACGGCTTGGTCGGACACGTCTTGGGGGATCACATGACTGGCTCACCGGTTGCACTCATCACCGGCGGCGGCAGCGGTATCGGGGCGGCGGTCGCCCGGCAGCTGCTCGACGCCGGACACCGGGTGACCGTGACGGGACGCGGGGAGGAGCGGCTGCGCGGGTTCGCGGAACAACTCGGCAAGCCCGAAGGGCTGTTGACGTTCCAGGGAGACGCGGCCGACTACGGCCACGTGCAGGCCGCGGTCGCGGCGACGGTGGAGAGGTTCGGACGCCTCGACACCGTCGTCGCCAACGCCGGATACGCCACGCACGACACCGTCGCCGAGGGCGATCCGGCCGGCTGGCGGGACATGGTGCTGACCAATGTGCTCGGACCCGCGCTGCTCGTCCGGGCGTCGATCGAGCAGCTGAAGGAGACCCGCGGCCGGATCGTGCTCGTCGGCAGCGTGGCCGGGCACGTCCACACCCCCGGCAACATCTACGGGGCGACGAAGTGGGCCGTGACCGGCCTCGCCGAGAACACCCGTCGGCAGGTCACCGAGTACGGGGTGGGAGTGACGCTGATCTCCCCGGGGCGGGTGGAGACCCCGTTCTGGGACAGCTACGGCAGCCTGCCGCCCGGGCAGCTGCTCACCTCGGACCAGCTCGCGGAGTCGGTCGTCTGGGCGATCCGGCAGCCGGCCGGGGTAGACGTCAACACCGTGGTCGTACGGCCGATCGGGCAGCCGGTCTGATCGCCCATGGGCAGGTCCGAGCCGGGTGGACACCCGGCGGACACCGATGAAGCCGCCGCCCGGACCGGGCGGCGGCTTCAAGGTCTTGATGGTGCGGTCGTGCGGCGATACGCCGGCCGCTCGCTCAGTCGTTGACGGTCGCCGGGTCGGAACCCAGGCGGCGGCCCTCGTCGAGGGCGGTGATCGCGGCGATGTCCTCGTCGTCGAGCGTGAAGCCGAAGACGTCGATGTTCTCCTTGATCCGGGACGGGGTCACGGACTTGGGGATCACCACGTTGCCCAGCTGGAGGTGCCAGCGCAGGACGACCTGGGCGGGCGTGCGGTCGTGCTTGCGGGCGATGGCCACGATGGCCGGGACCTCCAGGAGGCCCTTGCCCTGGCCGAGCGGGGACCAGGCCTCGGTGGCGATGCCGTGCTCCGCGTGGAACTCGCGCAGGGCGGACTGCTGAAGGTGCGGGTGCAGCTCGACCTGGTTGAGGACCGGGACGACGGATGTCGCGTCGAGCAGCTTCTCCAGGTACTCCGGGTGGAAGTTGGAGACACCGATGGACTTGGCACGGCCGTCCGCGTGCAGCTTCTCGAAGGCCTTGTACGTGTCGATGTACTTGCCCCGGTCCGGCATCGGCCAGTGGATGAGGTACAGGTCGACGTGGTCGAGACCGAGCTTCTCCAGGGACTCGTCGAAGGCGCGCAGCGTCGAGTCGTAGCCCTGTTCGGCGTTCCAGAGCTTCGTGGTGACGAAGAGGTCCTCGCGGGCGATGCCGGAGGAGGCCAGGCCCTTGCCGGTGCCCACTTCGTTGCCGTAGATCGCGGCGGTGTCGATGCTGCGGTACCCGGCCTCCAGCGCGGTGGAGACGGCTCGCTCGGCCTCGTCGTCCGGCACCTGCCAGACACCGAAGCCCAGCTGGGGCATCTCGACGCCGTTGTTCAGGGTGATCGGGGGGACCTTGCTCACGAGCTTTCGATCCTTACGTCGTCGGGTGGTACTCCATCGTGAACGATCACGGGCTGTCGTGCATTCCTGTCCCGTGCGTTCGCCGGTCGAAAGGCAGACCGTAAGGGAGATTGGCCGGAAAGTACCCGCTCTGCCGGGTCCGAACCATGTCCGCACCACGTCCGCACCACGTCCGCACCACGTCCGAACCATGGACGGCGTGCGGTCAGGCCGGTGCGTCCCCGGCTCCTGCGACGGCCGTCGTGCCCAGGTACGCCTCCCGCACCCGCCCGTCGGCATGGACCTCGGCGGGAGTGCCCTCCGCGAGTACGCGGCCCAGGTCGAGTACGACGATCCGGGTGGACACCTCCATGACGAAGGCGACGTCGTGCTCGACGAGGAGGACCGCGCAGCCCTCCTGTTCGGACAACCGGCGGATGACGGCGGCCAGTTGACGGCTCTCCTCGGTCGTCGTCCCTGCGGCGGGTTCGTCGAGGAGCAGGACCCGGGGCCGGTCCGCGACGGCGCGGGCCAGTTCGACCATGCGGGCGCGGCCCACGGGGAGCGCGGCGGCACAGGTGTCGCCGAGGCCGTCGAGTCCGCAGGCGCGCAGGACCTCGGCGGCCCGGGCCCGCCGCTCCTTCTCGTACGTACGCCGGGTGGGCGCCCCCAGCAGGTCGGCCGTGAGTCCGCCTCCGCCGCCGCGCCACTCCTGGGCCACGACCAGGTTGTCGGCCACCGTGAGCTGCCCGAACAGCTGCTGGCGCTGGAACGTGCGGCGCATTCCGTGGCGGGCGCGCCACACGGGGGAGCGGCGGGTGACGTCCGTCCCGTCGAGGTGGATGCGGCCCGCGTCGGGCCGGCGGATGCCGGACAGCACGTCGAAGAGGGTGGTCTTCCCGGCGCCGTTGGGGCCGATGAGCCCGCAGATCTCGCCGGGGCGCAGGGCCAGGCTCACATCGTCCAGTGCCCGTACGCCGCCGAAGCGGACGGCGACGCGGTCGGCGCGCAGGACCGGGCTCGTGCTCGTGCTCGTCATGGGCGGGCCGCCTTCTCGTGCGTGGCCGCCAGTCCCAGATACGCTTCGGTCAGGCGGTCCGCCTCCACGGCCGCGCGCGGACCGCACCACGTCACGCGCCCCTGTGCCAGGTACGCGACCGTGTCCGCGACCTTCAGCACCTCGGTGGCCTTCTCCTCCACGAGGAGCAGGGCCGTGCCGTGGTCGCGTAGCTCGGTGAGGAGACGGAAGACCTCCTCGACGACCCGGGGGGCGAGGCCGAGGGAGGGTTCGTCGGCGATCAGGACCTTCGGAGGACGCTGCAGGAGCGGGGCGAGGGCGAGCATCTGCTGCTCCCCTCCCGAGAGGGCACCGGCGGGGACGCCGCGCCGTCCGGCGAGCCCGGGGAAGCGCTCGTACACGGCGTCGCGTGCGTTTCGCCCGTCCCGGCCGCGCAGATACAGGCCGAGGTTCTCCTCGATGGTGAGGGCCGGGAAAATCCCGCGCCCCTCCGGCGCGAGCACGACTCCGGCTCGTGACCGGCGCACGGCACCGTCCCGGGTGGCGTCGCGTCCGGCCACGTGCACCTGCCCGGCGAGCGGGCTCACCAGGCCCGCGGCGACACGGCACGTCGTCGACTTCCCGGCCCCGTTCGGACCGAGCAGCACGAGAATCTCCCCGGCCCGCACGACGAGATCGACCCCGCGCAGCACGGCCGCCCCGCCGTAACCGGCACGGATGCCACGCAGGCACAGGGCGGCCGAGAACGGCTGCCCGCCGGAACCGACCGACGATCCCACCTCCCCGGCGACAACCGCTCCGGGCACGCCTCGGGCGGGCAGGGCCGCAGAGGCCATGGCCCCGGCGGCCATGGCGCTGGCCGAGCCCGCGCTGGCCGAGCCCGCGCTGGCCGAGCCCGCGCCGGCCGGGGTCCCTCTGGTTTCGCCCGCGCCGCCCGGGTCGACGGGGCTGATCGGGCCCGCCGCGGCCGGGACCGTACCGGCCGCCACCGCGCCGGTCGAGCCCGCGGCGGTCGCCGCCGCTGTGCCGGCCGTCGTCGTGCCGGCCGTCGTCGTGCCCGCCGACGTCGTGTCGGCCGGCACCCCGTCGCCCTCCGCCGTGCCGCCCGGCAGCACGGTGGGCGGCCTAGGTTCCGTACCCGCGGGCGGCGTACCCGCGGCCGACCCCGTCAGCCTGCGGCGGTGCAAGCGCGACGGGACCGCCGCGCAGTAGCCGTCCGGGTCGTTCGCCAGGGCCAGGCCTGCCAGGCCGAAGAGGATCACCGGGAGGTGTACGGACTCGGTGACGTAGTCCGAGAGGAGGTGCGGTACGAGGGCGTAGACGAGGCCGGCGACCACCGCGAACTGGGGGCGGCGCAGGCCCGCCGCCACGACCACCGCGAGCCAGATCAGGCCCGTCATCGCGGTGAAGTCGGTCGCGGTGACGCGGGTGTTGTACGAGGCGT
This sequence comes from Streptomyces sp. NPDC127119, assembly GCF_042677425.1. Classification (NCBI taxonomy): domain Bacteria; kingdom Bacillati; phylum Actinomycetota; class Actinomycetes; order Kitasatosporales; family Streptomycetaceae; genus Streptomyces; species Streptomyces sp. NPDC127119. The sequence goes on from NZ_JBHXTO010000100.1 coordinate 23,528, forward strand.
ACATGACGCCGCCGAAGCCCGCGAGGCCGGCGGACAGCGTGAACAGCACCAGCTTGGTGCGGACGACCGACACCCCGGACGCCATCGCCGCCGCGGGCGCCGAGCGCACCGCGAGCATCGCCCGGCCGGACGGCGAGTTCCGCAGCGCGCCCAGCGCGGTGACGACCGCCGCGACCAGCACGGTCAGCGCCACCCCGAGCGCCCGGTCGTCGCCCAGGTCCACCGGGCCGAGGACCGGCCGGGGAACCGCCCACCCCGTGTCGCCGTTGCGCAGCCAACCGATCTGGAACAGGACCTGGTCGGCGAGGAAGGCCAGCGCGAGGGTCGCCAGCGCGAGCGAGCGGCCACCGAGCCGCAGCGCGGGGAGGGCGACCAGGGCCCCGAGCACCGCCGCCGCACACGTGCCCACGGCCGCCGCCGCCACGAACGGCCAGCCATGGCTGAGCAGCAGCCCCGCCACCAGCGCCGCCCCCGTCACGAAGGTCGCCTGCGCCAGCGACACCATCGCGCCGAGCCCCGTCACCACCGTGAAGGACATGAAGACGAGGGACAGGGCCAGCCCCTGGGCGAGGAGGCCGCTCCAGAAGGGGGTCGTGACCGTGTAGAAGGAGGTCGCGAGGAGGACGGCGGCCACCGTCCACGGGCCCCACCGCCGCAGCCGGGACCGCCCCGTCAGATAGTCGACCGGCGGCGGGTCCACCGCCGCCGTGCCCGCCGTGCGCCCGCGCCGCGTCAACAGCAGCAGCCCGGCGAAGAGGATCAGGAAGGGCACGGCGGTACGGAACCCGGTGATCCGCTCGGCGAAGTCCGCGTACCCGGCGACCAGGTTCTGCAGCACCCCGAGCCCGAGCCCGCCCGCGAACGCCAGCGGTACCGAGACGAACCGGCCGAGCACCGCCGCCGTCGCCGAGACGAAGAGGAAGAGGGTGAAGTCGTGGGCCGAGAGGCCGAGGAGCGGGGTCGCCAGTACGCCCGCCAGGCCCGCGAGCCCCGACGACAGCATCCACGCGATCGACGACAGCCGGTCCGCGCTCAGCCCGCGCAGCTCCACCAGCGAACGGTTGTCGACGGCCGCCCTGAGCCGCAGCCCCAGCGGGGTGTGCCGCATCAGGACCCACAGGCCGAGGGCGACCACGGCCGTCGCGGCCCAGATGATCAGCTGGTCGGAGTCGATGCCGACGCCGTCGACCGGCTGCCAGGACCGCGCGGGACTGGGCCCGACCCCGGGCAGCCCGAACTGGTTCTCGGCGGGCTTCACCGACGTGCCCGCGTCCGCCAGCAGCTCCACGATCCACAGCCCCAGCGCGGGCAGCGCCACCAGCAGCCCGATGGTGGCCACGATCTGAGCCGTCTCACCGACCCGCGCCAGCTTGCGGAACATCAGCCGGTCCAGGCCCCACCCCAGCGCGGGCGCCAGTACGCACACCAGCAGCACCGCCGTCGGCACGGCCGGCCGGCCGAGACCCGAGTGCAGTTCGTAGAAGGCGAGGGCGCAGAGGTAGGCGGTGGCGCCGTGCGCGAAGTTGAACAGGCCCGAGGCGGAGCAGGACAGCACGAGACCGGTCGCCAGGAGCGCGTACAGCGCGCCCGACACCAGTCCGCTCAGCACGAATCCGAGAAGGTCGGCCATGCCGCGTGCCCTACGTGAAGGGGATCGGCGGATAGCACGTGAAGGGCGCCGACACCACGTACTCGCCGCCCTTCAGCTGGACGAGCGCCCCGCACCCGAACGACTCCTTCTGGCCCTTCCGTTCGGCCCGGTCCCCGACGAGCGTGCCGGTGTCCGCGAACCCGTCCGCCGCCTTCTGGAAGGACGACACCGTCAGGTCCTTGCCGGCCTTCCCAGCGATGGCGAGGAACAGATCGGCCGACATGTAGCCGGTCATCATGTGCATATTCAGCGGCACGTCCTTGCCCGCGGCCTTCCTGATGTCCTTCCCGAACCGCGTCATCGCCGCACTCCGCTGCTCGAACGGCTGGAACGACGTCAGAACATGCACCCCGTCGAGCGCCTTCCGCGTCGCACTCTTCGCGAGCAGTCCCGGGTCGTAGTCGGTCGGATCGGTGAGCACACCGCGGTACCCCGTCCGCTTCACCGCCGTGAACAGCCCGATGTTGTACGGGGTCTGCATCACGGAGACGATCGCGTCCGGCGCCCTGCCGCCGTCGCTGCGCAGGATCTCCTTCGTGTACGCCGACCAGTCGCTCGGGACGGAGGCCGCGGACACCGACGGCTTGGCGTACGTGACCGTGAACCCGGCCGACTCGAAACTCTGCCGGTAGGTGCGGATGCCGAACTTCCCGGCGTCGCTGTCATTGGCGAGGATCGCCACGCTCCGGCCCTTCGCGCCGCCCATCACCTGTTCGAGGCCCTCGGGCCAGGTCTGCGAGATGGTGCCGCCGGGCGTCGGCACCATGCAGCCGCCGAAGCCGTAGATGTACGACGGCCCGCAGAACGACGGCAGCGTGCCCCAGCCGAAGGTGGGGACGCGCTGCTTCTGCAGGAAGTCCGCGCCGGAGAAGGTCGTCGAGCTCATCGGCGCGATCGCGAACACCTTGTCCTGCTGGACGAGTTTGCGGGCCGCGGCGAGGTTCCTGGACGGGTCCTGGCCGTCGTCCTCGGCGCCGAGGTAGTCGATCTTCCGTCCGTGCAGGCCGCCTTCGGCGTTGGCGCGGTCGAAACGGGCCCTCGCGCCGAGGTCGGTGTCCTTCTTGGAGTAGCCGCTCGCCGTTGTCATCGAGACGATGCCGCCGACTTTGATCCGGGTGTCCGTGACCCCGCGTACGGAGTCGGCGTCCTTCGAAGTGCCATCGGTGGAAGCCGAGTTGCAGGCGGCGGTCAGCAGCAGGGCGATGGCGGCCGTCGCGGCGGCGAATGCGCGGGTCTTTCGCGGCACGGTCGGTCTCCCCTTGGTCGGGTGACTCGGGTGACCGAAATGATCCGGCGGATCTGACGGATCGTCAATATGTGATGCGCTTGAATCTGACGATGTGTCAGGTGTCAGGTGGCAGGTGTCAGGTGACAGGTGATGGGCCGGGTACGGGTCGGGTGCGGGTCCGGTGGGGGCCGGTCGCGCAGTTCCCCGCGCCCCTGACGGGGCGCGCTACGCGCGGTACAGCGCCTCCACCTCTGTCGCGTACGCGTTCTCGATCGCCTTGCGCTTCAGTTTCAGGGACGGGGTCAGCAGGCCGTGCTCCTCGGTGAACTGGTGGGCCAGTATCCGGAACGTGCGGATCGACTCGGCCTGGGAGACCAGGGTGTTCGCGGCCACCACGGCCCGCCGCACCTCGGTCTCCAGGTCGGGGTCCCGCACCAGCTGGGCCGGGGTGAGCGGGGACTTGCCCCGCATCTGCAGCCAGTGGTCGACGGCCTCCCCGTCGAGCGTGACCAGCGCCGCGATGTACGGCCGGTCGTTGCCGACGACGATGCACTGCGCGACCAGCGGATGGTCGCGCACCCGCTCCTCCAGGACGCCCGGCGAGACGCTCTTGCCGCCGGAGGTCACCAGGATCTCCTTCTTGCGCCCGGTGATCGTGAGATAGCCGTCCTCGTCGAGCGCGCCGATGTCACCGGTGGCCAGCCAGCCGTCGTGCAGGGCCGCGTCGGTGGCCTTCGGGTCGTTGAGGTAACCCTGGAAGACGTTGTCGCCGTGCAGCCAGATCTCGCCGTCGTCCGCGATGTGCACGGTCGTGCCGGGGATGGGCTGGCCGACGGTCCCGTACCGGGTGCGCTCGGGCGGGTTGGCGGTCGCCGCGGCCGTGGACTCGGTGAGCCCGTACCCCTCGTAGATCTGCACGCCGGCGCCCGCGAAGAACAGGCCGAGGCGGCGGTCCATCGCCGAGCCGCCGGACATCGCGTGCCGTACGCGTCCGCCCATCGCGTTACGGATCTTGGAGTAGACGAGTTTGTCGAAGAGCTGGTGCTGCATGCGAAGGGCCGCAGAGGGGCCGGGGCCGATGTCCCAGGCCTTCGCCTCGACCGCGTCCGCGTAACGCACCGCGACCTCGACCGCCTTCTCGAACGGGCCGCCCTTGCCCTCCTTCTCGGCCTTGCGGCGGGCCGCGTTGAACACCTTCTCGAAGATGTACGGCACGGCCAGGAAGAACGTCGGCTGGAACGCGGCCAGATCCGGCAGCAGGGCCGCCGCGTTCAGCTGCGGCTGATGGCCGAACTTGACCTTCCCCCGGACCGCGGCGACCTGAACCATCCGCCCGAAGACGTGCGCGAGCGGCAGGAACAGCAGGGTCGCGGCCTCGTCGCCGCGCTTGGAATGGAAGAGCGGCTCCCAGCGTCCGATCGCCGTGTCCGTCTCGAACATGAAGTTGGCGTGCGACAGGACGCAGCCCTTGGGGCGGCCCGTGGTGCCGGACGTGTAGATGATCGTCGCCGTCGACTCCGGGGTGACCGCGCGGCGGTGCCGGTGCACCACCTCGTCGTCGATGTGGCCGCCGGCCTCGTACAGCTCCTGCACCGCGCCCGTGTCGAGCTGCCACAGTTTGTGCAGCGTCGGCAGGCGGTCGATGACCGTGGCGATCGTCATCGCGTGGTCCTCGTGCTCCACCATCGCCGCCGACACCTGGGCGTCGTGCAGCATCCAGAAGACCTGCTCGGCCGACGAGGTGGGGTAGATCGGGACGACCTGCGCGCCGATCGACCACAGCGCGTAGTCGAAGAGGGTCCACTCGTAGCGCGTACGGGACATGATCGCGACGCGGTCGCCGAAGCGGATGCCGTGGGCCAGCAGGCCCTTCGCGAGCGCGAGGACCTCGTCGCGGAACTCGGCGGACGTCACGTCCCGCCATCTGCCGCGCTCGTCCTTGCGGCCCAGCGCGATGTAGAGGGGGTCCTCCTGGGCATACTCGAACACGGCATCGGCCAGGCCGCCCACCGGCGGTGCCGACGCCAGGGGAGGGTTGGTGAACTCGCTCAATCCCCGCTCCTTGAAGGTGCTCCGCAGGCGGTGAAAGCTACCCCACGTGCCGCTGCCGCGGGAGGGGTGGCGGAGGGGGGTCGGGGGTGACGTACGCACAGGTCAACCCCTGAAATCCGGCCACAAGGGGGGAGGCCGGGACAGAATCCTTACTCTTCCGTAAGTTTCGGTTCCGTAATCTCCACGGAATCTGTACGGGGCGCTTACCGGGAGCGGGGCGCGCGCGAAGCCCCACCGACCCCGCAGCTTCCGTCCGGGCGCCCGCCACCTCTAGGGGCGCGGGGAACTGCGCGACAAGCCCCCACCGGCCCGCAGGTGTGTCCGAAACCCTTACGGGGCCCGGCACGGGGGCCGGATGGATCTGCGGGCCGGTGGGGGCGGGCCGCGCAGTTCCCCGCGCCCCTAGGGGGTGGGGCCTGCCCCGATGTCGGCTGCGGGCCGGTGGGGGTGGGCCGCGCAGTTCCCCGCGCCCCTGGGGGTGGGGCCCGTCTCGATGTCGGGTGCGGGTTCGGTGGGGGCTGGCCGCGCCGTTCCTCGCGCCCCTGGGGGTGGGGTCTGCGCCGATGTCGGCTGCGGGTCGGTGGGGGCGGGCCGCGCCGTTCCCCGCGCCCCTACGGGGCCCGTTTCAGCGGGCCCGGTGGAGGCGGTCCGGGGACGTCAGGATCGAGGCGGCCAGCGCGTCAGCCGCTCCGCGGGACGCCGCGTGGCGTCTGCCGTGGAGCAGGACGAAGTCCACCTCGCCGAGTTCCGGGAGGCCTGCGCGGTCGGGGACGCGGACCAGGCCCGGCGGGATCAGACCGCGCGTGTGGGCCATCACGCCGAGTCCCGCGCGGGCCGCCGCGATGAGACCGTTCAGGCTGCCGCTCGTGCACGCGACGCGCCAGGACCGGCCTTGGCGTTCCAGCGCCTCCAGGGCCAGCGCCCGGCTGATGCCCGGCGGCGGGTACACGATCAGCGGGACCGGACGGTCGGGATCCAGCCGCAGCCGCTCCCCGCCGATCCAGACCATGCGGTCGTGCCAGACCAGCTCGCCGCGCGGGTCCTCGGGGCGCCGCTTGGCCAGCACCAGGTCGAGCCGCCCGTCGGCCAGCTGCTCGTGCAGGGTGCCCGAGAGTTCCACCGTCAGCTCCAGGTCGACCTCGGGGTGGTCGTGGCGGAAGGCTTCCAGGATCTCGGTCAGCCGGGTCAGGACGAAGTCCTCCGAGGCGCCGAACCGCAGCCGCCCGCGCAGCCGCGTGCCGCCGAAGAACGCCGCCGCCTGCTCGTGCGCCTCCAGGATCCGGCGTGCGAACCCGAGCATGGCCTCGCCGTCCTCCGTCAGTTCCACGGAGTGGGTGTCCCGGGTGAACAGCTGCCGCCCGGCGGTGCTCTCCAGGCGGCGCACGTGCTGGCTGACCGTGGACTGGCGCAGCCCGAGCCGCCGGGCCGCCTGCGTGAAGCTCAGCGTTTGGGCCACGGCGAGGAAGGTACGCAGCTGCGAGGGGTCGTACACGGGCCCGAGGCTACCGCGTCATCGCGTTTCATGATGACAGTCAGAGCGGTGTACCGGATTCCCGATCAAGGGTCGGAGGAGGACGATGGAGAGGGCTCGCCCCGTCCGGAGAACGACGACCGGGGCCGGCGGGCCCAGTGACACCAGTCCCCAGCACCATCGGAGCACCGTGAAACGCCTGAAGTGGCCGTCCTGGCTGCCGATAGACCCGTACATCCTGCTGCTGCTCGGGACGGTGGGCCTCGCCGCCCTGCTGCCCGCCCGGGGGACCGGTGCCGAGGTCGCCTCCGGCGCCTCCACCGCGGCGATCGCCTTCCTCTTCTTCCTCTACGGCGCGCGTCTGTCCACCCGCGAGGCGATGGACGGCGTACGGCACTGGCGGTTGCACCTGACGGTCCTGGCCTGCACGTTCCTTCTGTTCCCGCTGCTCGGGCTGGCCGCCCGCGGTCTTGAACCGGTGTTCCTGAGCCACGACCTCTACACCGGCCTGCTCTTCCTGACCCTCGTCCCCTCGACGGTCCAGTCGTCCATCGCCTTCACCTCCATGGCGCGCGGCAACGTGCCCGCCGCCATCTGCGCGGGCTCCTTCTCCTCCCTCGTGGGCATCGTGCTCACCCCGCTGCTCGCCGCGGCGCTCCTCGGCGGCACGGGAGGCGGGTTCTCCGCGGACTCGCTCCTGAAGATCGTGCTGCAGCTGCTCGTGCCTTTTCTGGCGGGGCAGCTCCTGCGCCGCTGGATCGGCGGGTTCGTCGCGCGCCACAAGAAGATCCTCGGCCTTGTGGACCGCGGCTCGATCCTGCTGGTCGTCTACACCGCCTTCAGCGAGGGCATGGTCCAGGGCATCTGGCACCAGGTCAGCCCGCTGCGGCTCGGCGGCCTGCTCGCGGTCGAGGTGGTCCTGCTCGCGGTGATGCTGGCGGCGACCTGGTACGGGTCCAAGGCCCTCGGGTTCGGCCGGGGCGACCGTATCGCCATCCAGTTCGCCGGTTCGAAGAAGTCGCTGGCGTCCGGACTGCCCATGGCGAGCGTGCTGTTCGGCGCCCACGCCTCGCTGGCGGTGCTGCCGCTGATGCTCTTCCACCAGATGCAGCTCATGGTGTGCGCGGTCATCGCCAAGCGCCGCTCCCGCGACCCTGAGGCCGAGCCGGGACCGCAGTCGGAGCGGCCCCTCAGCCCGGACCCAGCCGCAGCGTCACGAATCTCGGTCGGTACAGGGACACGTTCCGGCTGAGGTTGGCCTGCGCCGCCGCCCCGCCGTTCGCGTCCAGCCAGTTGACGTCGTAGCTCAGCACGAGCCCGTCCCCGCCGATCGCGGGATGGACCTGCGGGTTGTACGCGGCCACGCCCGCCCTCCGCTCCGGCAGCGGCGGGCTGAAGCCCTTGCCGGGCCCGTGCCAGGGCCCGGTGGGGGAGCACGCCCAGTACGAGGTGACGGTCGAAAGTCCCTCGGTGCCCGCCGCCATCGTGAACAGGACGTACGTCCCCCCGTCGCGGGCCACCGTGAACGCGCTGCCCACCCCCTTGTCCGCGCCGCGCCCGCCGCCTCCCAGTACGGGCTTCATGTGCGAGGGGATGGTCCAGCGCTCACCGTCCCAGTACCGCCACGCGTCCGGGTCCGCGAGCCGCCCCCGGGGCACGCGTGCGACGTACGCGTGCGACACGGGCCGGGCGGCGGCCCGCGCGTCGTCTCCTCCGAACACGTACGTCCAGTCCTCGTCGTGGGTCAGCGCGGTCGTGCCGAACAGCACCCGCCGCGCCGGATCACCGACCTGCCGCTGGTCGAGGACCTGGGTGATGCCTTCGAGCCGCAGACCGGGCAGCGACAGTGTGGCCACCTCGGTGGCGGTCGGCACCCCGTAGATCCACGGGTACGCGCCGTTCGTACGGGTCCACAGCACGACCCGTACGACCTGCTCGGACGAGCCGGGGGAGCGGGGTTCGACGCGCGCCGCCACCGGCCAGCGCCACTGGCCGGGCGCCGGGTCGGCGAACAGGGGGGCGGGCAGGGTGCGTTGCAGGCGCCCGTCCTTCATGACCACGGCCGAGTTGCGCACCAGCGGCGCGGTCGTGTCGCGCCAGGCGTAGGACTCGCCCGCCGGGTTCGGCGGACGGTACACCTGGCCGAGGTAGGTGTCCGAGAACAGCCAGAGCACCCGACCGTCCGGCAGCCGCACCGAGTGCGTACCGTCGCCTCCGGTCCAGTCGTCGGCCCGCGAGGCGTCGTCCCCGTACCGCGCGAACTCCTCCGTGACACCGGTGTCCGCGGCCCACGAGGTGACCGTACGGGCGCGGCAGGCCGCCTCCCCACTGTCGTCCTCGGGGAGTGCGGTGAGCAGCACCGCCCCGAGGACCAAGGCAAGGAGCAACCCCAACCCGGTCCCCGTGCGCTGTCGTGCTCGTGTGTCCTCGGGCACCCACGGGACGTTAGTGGCTGGCCGCCACGCGGTCCATGGGCAGCCACAGGACCGGGTTCCCGGTCACCGCCGTGTCCCCGGTGCGTACGCCGGCCAGTTCGTCGTCGCTCAGGGCGCGGTCGAAGACCCGGACGTCGTCGAGCGCGCCGGTCAAGTGGGCGCGGCTGTCCAGCTTCTGGCCGACGTGCACCCCGAACGGCGAGTTCCGGCTCACCGATCCCGGTACGTCCGCCGTCGTCGCGGCCACCGTCCCGTCGATGAACAGCGTCAGCTGTCCCGCGCCCCGGCGCAGCGCCAGATGGTGCCACTGACCGTCGTTGTACGCGCCGGTGGTCCGCACGGACGCGGAGCGGGGGGCGCTCGCACCGTCCCGGGTCGTGATCAGGCCCTGGACCCGGTTGTTCGCGGGCTCGCCGCGCAGCCACACCTGCGGTTGCGTGGTGCCGACCCCGCCCATCCACAGGAACGGCTGCTCACCCGTGGTGGCCGTGTAGCGGAACCACAGCGAGGCCGTGAAGTCCTTGTCTCCGAGCGGCAGTCGGGTCCGGTAGGGCAGGCGTACGGCGTCGTCCGTGCCGTCGAACGCGAGGGCGCCGCCGAACACCCCGTCCGTTCCCGTCGCACCGCCGAGGACCGCCGCGCCGGGTGCGCGCGGCGCCAGGTCGGGGGTGGTCGGGTCGGGGCCGCGGCGCGGGGTCAGCCAGTCCTCGGTGAACCGCGCGAAGCGGATCTCGTCGCGCGCGTCCACGGCGCCGCCCTCGTACAGCAGGCCCGCCGTGTCGGCGCCGATGCCGACCAGGTCGGAGTAGCCGGACCAGTCCGTCGTGACGACCGTGCCGCGGTCGACGCTGTCCCAGGTGCGACCGCTGTCGTAGGAGGAGCGGATCATCATCGTGCGGCGGCGGTCCGGGTCGCCGGGGCAGGCGAGCAGGATGCGGTCGCCCATGCGCAGCGTGGAGCCCTGGACCTGCGGTGTGTAGAGGTCGGGCAGGGCCTTGAAGTGCGAGGTGAAGCTGGAGCCGCCGTCGGTGCTGAACGCCTGGGTGCGGTGGCCGAGATCGGTGCCGTCCTGCTCGCGCCCGCTGACCAGGACCGCGCCGTCGGCGCGCTCGGTGACGGTCATCTCGGACGGTTTCTGCCGGAACGTGCCGTCGGCCGCGATCGGCCACGAGTCCGTGGCGCCGATCCGCCAGTGGTCGCCGCCGTCGTCGCTGACGATGAGCGCCGCGTGGTTGGCGGTGACGCGACTGCCGTCCCACGTCTCGGTGTTGACGGCGAAGACGAGCCGTCCCACATGCTTGCCACGGGTCAGCTGGATGCCGTGCACCGGCCCGGTCGCGTACCAGGAGTTCCAGTGCGCGGGCAGGATCTCGTCGCTGAGGTCGCGGGGCTCGGACCAGGTCAGCCCGTCGTCGTCGCTGTGCTGCAGATGCGGGGTGCGGTCGCACGGGACGGCGCAGTTGCCGCCGTCCGTACGGCCCGTGTTGTACGTCTCGGCCAGCACGACCCGGCCGGTCCTCCGGTCCACCGTCGGGGCGGGGTTGCCGTGTGTGTCGCCCGCGCCCTCGTTGACGATCTGCAGCGGGCCCCAGGTACGGCCGCCGTCGGTGGAGCGCTTGAGCACGATGTCTATGTCACCGGCGTCGCTGCAGTCGTTGACCCGGCCCTCGGCGAACGCCAGCAGGGTGCCTTTCGTCGTCCTGACGACGGCCGGGATCCGGAAGCAGGCGTATCCGGGATCCTGGGAGGCCTTGAAGAGCACCTGCTGCTCGAACGCGGCGGCCTTGCCTGCCGCGGCGGGTTCGGCGGCGGTCCCGGCGTGTCCGGTGCCCGGCAGCCCGAGCAGCGCGGTGAGGGTGAGGACCGCCGTCAGAGCGCCTGTGACGGCGGTCCTCCACGGTCTGGCCGTACGGGGGGTTCGGGGGCGTGCGCGAAGACTTGACGGCATGGTGCGACCTGCCCTTCATGCGTCTGATGCGTCTCTGGCGACTCGTGCGACTCGTGGCTCTCTGGCGACTCATGGGTCTCATGGGCCTCATGCACCGGGACATCTGGACATCCGAACATCTGGACATCCCACGTCCTGACTGCGCGCCACAGACGCTACTGGGCTCCCAGGCACCTCACAAGAAGCGCGCACGGCCATGGCACGAGAACTTGCCGCACACCGGCGTCGGCCCGTGGGCGGTCGCCGCCCGTCGGCAAGTCCTCGTGGCCGTCTAGGACCTGTCCGGTCGATCACGGCGAAGACGCGGGGTGTGGCACGCGCATCTGCGGCGTTGTCGTCGGTTGCCGACGCTCCGCGTCGACGCCCTCCTCCGCCTTGCAGCTGCACGCACCACACCCCGCTCACCGGCGCCCAC